>JAZFYO010000063.1:0-28835 GCA_036443615.1 Binatia bacterium
AGCAGCTAAGGCTTCCCGCCGAGGGGCCACTGAAGCGAAGGGATGGCAGCTCCTGTAAAAGCACGCTCAATCCCTTGCCAGGACTGGGGTTCTCAACTCACGGAACCACACTTTTCACGGTAGAGCCCCGGGCACAGAATCACAACGAATCTTCCCTACGAGTTCGTTCATCCCCGACCTTGAATTGGCGTAGGTGATAAAATAAGTGGAGGGGAAACCCTCCAGAAATATCCCTTAAGAATTACAGTGGGTGGTTAAGGGCCTAAAAGCTCTTTGAGATCGTCCCATTCAGTGACGGGGGAAGAGCAGGTGAAGTTCTGACAAACATAAGCAGTGGACTTACCGTCGATTTGGGATTTCCCTTCCAGAAGGGGAGAAGTCTTTCCCAAGGGCTCACCCGGTTTGACCAGCTGAAGGGTCTTGTTAGGAAGATAAAAGGATTGGATCTTCCGCAGCATCTCCTGTGTGACCTGGTCCTCCGGGTCTCCCACGAGGACAATCTCCTTCGGCTTCTCCAAATAATAATCCAATGCGCAGAGCATGGCCGTTAATCCGAACGGCTGCTTCTCCACGGCGTCGTAGTATAGGCGCAATACCTTTTCTGCCCTTCTTAGATAATCCTCCTTGCCGGTGTAGTGAAAGAGCCTGAGGAGGACCTGGGTCGCTGCCGAGTTGCCAGATGGGATGGAGCCGTCGAAGGCTGGCTTGGACCGGCTGATGAGCTCCTCGTGTGATTTCCCGGTATAGAAGAAGGCCCCATCGATATCGTCCCAGAACTCGAATATCATCATCTCCGCAAGCTGGACAGCCCGCTCTAATAAAGCCCTCTCCAATGTCGCCTCATAAAGATCCAAAAGACCTGCAATTAATAAGGCATAATCGTCGAGGTAGCAGCGGAGCTTTGCCTGCCCATCTCTGTAGGTATGAAGAAGAGTTCCTTCCCGGAACATCTCCGCAAAGATAAACTCTACGGTTTGCGCCGCTACCTCCCGATATCGGGGGGCACCTGTGATCTCATAGGCATCGGCCAATCCGGAGAGCATAAGGCCGTTCCATGACATCAAGATCTTATCATCACGGAAGGGCTTGACCCTCTTTTCCCTTTCTTTCAAGAGCATCGCTTTCGCCTGGGTAATTATACTTGCGATCTCATCAGCACTTCTTTTGAAATATTTTGCTGACTGCTCCTGCGTCAGTATAGGATGAAGGATATTATGGCCCTCGAAATTGCCAAGATCGCTGACATCATAGATCCGGCAGAAGATCTCACCGACCTCTTCGCCCAGGATCCCCATAACTTCATTACGACTCCAGACGAAATATATTCCCTCCACGCCTTCGCTGTCCGCATCCTGGGTAGAGTAAAAACCCCCTTGTGGGTGGAACATCTCACGCAAGAGATAGTCGAGGGTCTCTTCGGTAACCCGTTTAAAAAAGGGATCTTTGGTGATGCGAAAAACATCAACGTAGATGCGGATGAGCTGGGCATTGTCATAGAGCATCTTCTCAAAATGAGGAACCAGCCACTTTTCGTCCACCGTGTAGCGGTGAAAGCCTCCCCCCAGGTGGTCGTAGATTCCTCCTTCGGCCATCCGTGTCAGGCTATGGGTAACCATATCAAGGAATCGCTGATTTCCAGAGCGCCGGTAGGTGCGGAGAAAGAGATCTAAGACCCCCACGTTGGGGAACTTGGGGGCGCGCCCCAATCCCCCGTGCTCGGGGTCATAGGATCGAGAGAGCTGCTCGGCGGCATGATCGGTTACCTCCCGGGCAAAAGGACGGGCGCTTTCTGCTAATTTCCCCAGACGGTCTAAGGCCTCAAGGATCTGTCGGACGCTTCTTTCCACGTCCTGGGGCCTCTCTCGGTAGGCCTGGGCGCCTGCCTTCAAGACCTTGGGAAACCCAGGGACACCATGTCGGTCTTCGGGAGGAAAGTAGGTGCCGCCAAAAAAAGGTTTTCCTTCCGGAGTGAGAAAGACCGTCATGGGCCAGCCCCCCCTTCCGGTAAGCATCTGAACGGCAGTCATGTAGACCTCGTCCAGATCGGGCCTCTCTTCGCGATCCACTTTGATATTCACAAAGTGCTCGTTCATCAAGGCGGCGATCTCCTCGTTCTCAAATGACTCCTGTTCCATGACGTGGCACCAGTGGCAGGCCGAATAGCCTATACTAAGAAGGATTGGCTTTTTTTCTTGCTTGGCCCTCTGAAAGGCCTCCTCCCCCCACGGATACCATTCGACAGGATTGTGGGCATGCTGGAGGAGATAGGGACTGGTTTCGTGAATCAGGTGGTTCGTGTGCAACATTCCGCTTTCTTGTTTATTTCTGTCCGACCCGTTCAATACTTCCGGATCACGGCCACCACAACCCCTCGCAGCTCCACCTGATCCTCAGATGCAAGAATGGGCTTTAGCCTATCATTGGCTGGCTGAAGTCGGATCCTACCCCCATCCTCTCGATAAAATTTCTTCACCGTAGCTTCACCACCAACCAAGGCAACCACCGTCTCCCCGTTTTCCGCTGTAGAGCGGGGCTGTACGAGAATAAAGTCACCATCTCGAATTTGCTCATCAATCATCGAATCCCCTTTGACTCTGAGGACAAAGGTGTTTCCCCCCCGTACGAGATCATCTGGCACAGCCAAGCTATCGGTCACCTCCACGGCCTCAATCGGTGCGCCCGCAGCAACCATACCAAGGAGAGGGATCTCCACGGCGCCCTTTTTTCTCCGTGCGTCGCTTATGATCTCTACTGCTCGACTCCGGTTCCATTGCCTACGGATAAGTCTCTTCTCCTCTAGGTTCCTCAGATGCTTATGGACCGTGGCTAATGAGGTGAGGCCAAAATGACGACCGATCTCAGCCAGAGTTGGGGAATAGCCCAAGCGCGCCCTATAAGCCGTAAGGTAATCAAGAATCTCTTTTTGCCGTTTGGTCACGATCATAGGAAAGCCACCTCATCTTAGGAGAAGAAAAAACGTATGGCAAGGCCTCCTTAAGCCCTATTAGTCGTCACAGTAATAGGGACTCGACCGCCGCGAGGGTTAGCAACCTGCAGGAGGAGACTCTCTGACCTCAACGGATTCAACCCGCCAGCGATCAAGCTTGATAGGATCCCTTTCCCCGAGCTGGCTGTGCCACCAATGGAGGCTCTGGCTAATCAGATCGCTCAGCTTAAGCCCGATCTCGGCGTTACTGCCACCAGAGAGCTCGTCATTGATCAGTTCAATCATTACCCTCTTCATAGGCTTCTCCCTGACCCTTTTAATGCTGTAACCATCGCATTTGCCTTTCGTGTATTCTGATCCGCCTCTCCATACAGCCTCTCAAGATAAGCGGCGATTTTTTTTAGGACTTCAAGATAGTCCTTTGAGATCTCTTTCCTTACATCATTCGTCAGCTCGTTGAATTCCCGATTGATGTTTTCGAGCCAACCAGGTAGGTACTGCGCCTCCATATCTTCACCGACATATAGATAGCCCTCCAGAGAACCAACCCGCGCCGCCAAGTTAAAGATCGATCGATATATCGATGCATCCATAACCTCTCCTTATTGGTTATTCTTTTCTCCTACCCGCTGATGGTTCTCTTTTTGTTTAACGGCTTTCACCACACCCAATCGGCTCAGTTGAATGATAGCTGCCGCTCACTAGACTATCCGCAAAACAAATCTCCTATAGAAAATTTCTAGCAGGAAAAGAATCAGGGCTGGAAGAATCAGGTAT
Source organism: Binatia bacterium (assembly GCA_036443615.1). Classification (GTDB taxonomy): domain Bacteria; phylum Desulfobacterota; class Binatia; order UBA9968; family CAXXLF01; genus JACZXR01. The sequence continues at coordinate 3,725 of JAZFYO010000063.1, forward strand.
GAACGAAGGGGGATGGAAGTGCGGACAACTTCTAAGGGTGTAATCTCCTCGTCCCCATCAGAGTTGATGGCCCCGCCCGTGGATCGGGCCAGACGTTCCAATAAATCGATATTAAAACTATCCTGCGGAACTTCAGCCCGGGGGTCAAAGGGCATCGTATAGCCTAGCAGCGGGAAAGAGAGGTTTTTTCTCGAGCCTCTGCCGCTAAGTTCAATGCGGTAGTCGCCGGGCGCTGAAAAGGGAAGGGTGGTCCGATAATGCCCAGCGGCAACCCTCTTTAAAATTCCCTTCCCCTTGGCCCCTTTGCCTGTGAAGGAATAGCGGAATTGGCCAGCGTCATCTTTCTTTCTGTAGAGATATAAGTCCAAGACAGGTCGGTCTCTCATGAGATTGATCCTCACCTCGTGGAGGGGAAAGGGATCTTTCGTCGGGGTCAGCCAGTCAAAGACCGTACGCCAAAATTTTTCCAGACCCCTCCACCGAATCCAATCTTTGGTCCAACGTCCATGAAGATCTGTAGTAAAGGCCACCGCTTTACCCTTGCCATACTTCCATGAGGCCAGCAAAGGGATTTTCTTCTCACCGCTCGGAATGATCACATCCAATTCTGCCCTTTCTTTTACCTCCGTTTCAATGTAACCGCGAACTGGCGGAAATGAACGCCGGGGGAGCTTTTTCAAGAGCCTGGACCCGCGAACCAAAACTGGGATGGAGTCCTTTTCTACGAGGGGTTTTTCTTGCGGTTCATCCTTAATCTCCTGCAAGACGATTTGTGGTAGCGTTGTAGGGTCATATGTATGGTGGAAAAGCCCCCCACCGTATCTTGCAATCCTCTGAAGCAGCGGGATGTTGGCCTGACCGCCTATGGCCACGGCAGAGACGGTGATCTTGAGTTCCTTCTTCATGACGTTCACTAGATCGATATAATCGCTACCGCTCCCCCCCGTTTCTCCGTCGCTTAGGATAATCACATATTTTCGGCTCGCCTTTTTCCTCTCCAGCTGACGTTTGGCCTCCACAATGGCCGGAAAGAGATAGGTCTTCCCACGGGCCTTTAGTCGGTCGACCTGCGAGACAAAGGTCTCACGAAGATTCCCTAGAGAACCCAAAGGAACGACGACAAAGGGAGAGATATCAAACCCCACCACCCCGATGAGGTCACGCTCCTTAAGTTTCTCAGCCAACGCCTTTGCCGCCTCTTTGGCGTAGAGCAGCTTCTTTTGTCTACGCATACTCCCGGATTTATCGATCACCAGGATCACGGCCCGATTTCCTACCTCCTTCTTCGGCTCCTTGAGCCTCAGAGGCAATAGTTTCTCAATTGGAGTCTGCCGATATCCGCCTGGTCCAAAACTCCCCTCCCCACCAAGCATCACGAAGGATCCCCCTCCACTGACATAGCGCTCCATGGCCGCCAAATAAGAGGGCGAGAACCTCTCCCGTGCCACATTATTAAAGACTACGACCTTGTAGCCCTGAGGACTTGGAGGTTGACTGTCCGAGTCAACGGAGGTGACTTGAAACCCGCGTCGCCTGAGTATCTCGACTAGGTACCCTCCCTCATCAACTTTCCCGTTAAGGACGAGGACTTTTTCTTTGCTCCGTACCGCTACCCAGGCAGTTGCCCGATTATCATGAAAGAAGAGATCCGACCCAGCCTTTAGAGGAACAAAGATCGCCTGATATGACGTGAGGCCCTTATCAGGGAGCGTGGCCTTGTAGGTGAATAGCCTGGTTCCAGGTTTGAGCTTGACTGCATCCCTCTTAATCGGTTTACCGTCCTGTTGCAGGATGATCCTCCCTTGGATCTCCTGGCTGCTGTAATTCTTCACCGCAACTCTCAGCTCGATCCCCTCACCACCGACTCCCCGGTTAGTTGCAAGAACTCTCTTGACCGCCACATTCTTCACCTCCGGTTGGGCTGAAGGCAACAGAGGGAAAACCCTCAGCGATGATACCGCAAGGGACGAGAGTAAACTTTCCACGCTCCCCTTGGTCTCCCAGCCATCTGTAAACAGGTAAACAGTCCGTGGAGACGCGGGTAATCCCAAGAGCACCGAGAAGAGAGTTTCTAGGTTGGTCCAACCGGGCTGAACAGGCTCAGCCGAACTCTCCCCTCGCAGCCACCGGTCCCAATCCTTGACCTCCTTCGTCTCTCCCCCGAACACAAAAGCACGGTCTCCCTTCACGGGGGAAAGTTCTTCCGTAGTGACGCGCTTCATCCAGCGGCTCATGGACAGGGGGATACTGCGGGAGAGGTCAAAGGCAAATATGCGCTCGGTCCCTTCTTCTATCCTCTTGATCTCCCTGACAACCTCCGGACCTGCCAGTGTACAAACCAAGAGGGAAAAGATCACGGAGCGCCAAAGGATAACTGCCCAGGATTGCTCTCGCCACCGTAGCCAAAAGAGCGGCAGGAGACCCAGGAGAAGGAGAGAGGAAAGGCTAGAAAAATGGAGCTGAGAGAGAAAATCCATCATGACTTGATCTGCAGCCCCCTAGAATCAGTCGGGTAACCATGCCGAGTCGCAGAAGAGTTACAGAGCCACTCCAAGAAGAGCAGGAATAGGGAGAAGAGAAGCAGAGAAGGCCAGAGAGAAAAAGTGATGGAGCGGTCTCCCACTGATCTAGCCGCCCTTTCAAGATTCACTGGAGAGGGATTGGCAAGATCTGATTCTTTATTGTTAAGAAAGTTAACGGCCTTAAGTTCCTTCTTGCCGTCTCCCTTCAACTGATAGATGCCTTGAAAAAAGGTGCGAGAAAAGATGCTTGAGCCCCCCTTGATTGGGATCTCATCCCCATTCGGTGCCAGCAGCATCATGGTCTTGCGGCGGCCAGAAAACTGGAGAGGGTTGCCTGTGGTCGTGCTGATGCCTGTCGACTCTTCTCGAAACCACCCCAGGAGATTCAAAGTGAAGATCGAGACGGGAAGGTTTCTCCGGCCAAGGTAGGGAAAAGGGTCAAAACCCAGGACCAGATAGCGGAACCCTCCACGTTCCAGTGCAACCGCCAACGCCCCTTCGGGAATTTGAATGATATCGTCACTCAAGGAGCGGGGTCGCAAGGGGCGAGCATAGGGTGGACGAAAGAGAGCGAAGTTGACGTAGCGAGTCAGCGGATGCGGGTCGCGCCAGCTTGAGATTACCGGTCTGGACACGGGTCTTTCCAAGGAAACCAAAGGGTTTTCCTTAGGCGGGAGGATAAAGAGAGCGTGGCTCTGGGGTAAGACTGAAGGAGTAGAGAAATGGAAGATCTCAAGCGCGTGTTGCCCACCCGTGATCTTCTCGTATTCATCCGGTGAGATGACTTTCAGGGTCAGACCGGGGATAGAGCGCAGGCTACCGAGCGCCCGCGGTTGGGGAGAAATCCCTAGGATCGACAATCCCCTCGACTCGGGTGGGACAGCAAAGCGCCGATTATCAAGTGGCAAGGCATCGTTGGGCTCAAGCTCAGTCTCATAGTAAGGATGGAATGGGAAACCCTCGAAGTACACCTCAAGGATCTTCCCGGGAGAAACCGTTTGTGTCTGCCTAGAGAGAGTTCTTCCACCGCCCTTTAATGTGACCCTTACCCTCTGTCGCTTGGAGGAAAAATTAGTCACCTCGATCCTCGCTCTAAGGCGTGAAGAACCAAAGGAAGCCCGGGTCAGGTGGAAGGAGGTAATGGCAAGATTTTCTTGCGGTTGACCGACAGAAATAACACTGATCCTTTCACCTTGTCCTTGCACCGGGTGATCCGTCAGGAAATAGACCCGATCGTAGCTGCTGTCTCTTGTCATCTGCGATAGCAACTCTCCGTAGTCGCCGTACGAATCCCCCAAGTCATAAGGGCTGACCGTATCGATGAGGGCCAGCGCCTCCTGAGGAGTGATCAAAGGTCCCCCAATTCGTTCCGGCTTTGGGACCGCGATAAACAGATTGACCCTAGCTTCGTTGGGAAGGTTTCGGATCAGCTCACGCGTCTCTTTCTTGGCAATGTCAAATCGGCTTTCAGGTCCCTCCAGGGCCTGCATGCTAGCAGAGTTGTCCAAAACTACGGCCAGATTTTGTGGTGGTCGAATGGTATAGACCGGCTCCCCTAATGCCAAGACCAGAAGCAGCAGGAAGAGAAGCTGGAGAAAGAAGAGGAGGGGGATACGCAGCCTTCCCCAGAGCCTACGGGAGGGACCGGAGGGGAACTCACGCAGAAGAAGCAGACTGGAGAAAACAATGCGACGTGGCCTGCGCCTGATAAGGTAAGGGATAAAGAGTATCGGGAGAAGAGAAAGGGCAAAGAGTCCTGCCGGATTGAGAAACTCCATGGTGATTATTTAAATAGGCCGATGGACGGTAGGGTCTGGAGCACGAAATCACTGACCCCTTGATCGGTCACATAGAGTGAGGAGTGGATCCCCTCCTGGTGACAAAAACTCCTGAGCTGGCGATTATGGTGCTCTAACCTTCTCTGATATTCCCTGCGGATCTCAGCGTTCCATTGAAGTCTTACCTCCTCATCGCTTTCGTGTTCTCCCACGGCAAGGTTCTCATTCGGAAAAGATGGGTCCAGCTCTTGTCGGCTCAGAACCTGGATGACTGAGATGTCGAGATTGAAGGAGCGCAGCAGATTCAATCCCCGCTGGTATGATGAAGATGGCATGAGAAAATCAGAAAGAATTATTGCCTTACCGGGTCGGCGTATTCGCTTCAGGTGTTCGCCTAAGGCCGGCGCCAGGCTGACCGACCCCCTAGGAGTGCAGGAGGAGAGAATATCGGCGCAGTCCATAATTCTGTGGCGACCCCGGAAAAAAGGGTTGGCCACAGGAGGCGATGCCTCTTGCAAGAGAAGGAGCTTGACATGATCCTGGTTGGCCAAGACCACATAGGCTAGAGCAAGTGCCACATGACAGGCGGGGGAAAACTTCTCCTGAATTGAGGGAAAGACCATAGAGCCACTGCCATCGATAAAGATATAGACAAAGAGATCCACCTCTTCGCGGAAGAGCCTCACATAGAGGCGATCACTGCGGGCGAGCATTCCCCAGTCGAGATACCGGATGTCGTCCCCCGGGGCGTACTTTCGGTAATCGGCAAACTCCAGACTCGTGCCCCTCCGTGGCGAGGAGTAGCTCCCCGGACGGCTGCCTAAAACCTCTCTGCGCGTGCGCAGCCTCAGACACTCCAAACGATTCAGAAAATCGGCAGTGAAAGGAGCGGGTAACATACGTCATTAAGATAGCACCGGCTGGCCCGCCCGTGAAGGCCGTTACGGGTGGTGCAACCGCTCGGGCACCACCATCTGCCCGGGAAGCCTCGCCACCCCGTGCGCTGCCTCACCTCACTCATTCATCACGACTTAAAAATCCGGCCATCCAATACGCCATAGGTCGTGAAGCTGCTTTTCATCGTCAGCCAGATTGCCATGGTTATCGTAATGGCGGTGCCGGAAAAAATGGCGATCATGATGGCGATCTGGTACTTGATGGCAGTCATCGGATCGGCCCCAGCCAGTATCACGCCCGTCATCATGCCTGGCAGGGAGACCAGTCCTATGGTTGCCATCGAAGCCACGGTGGGAGCAAGGGCAGCATGGCAGGCGTCGCGCAGGAAGGGCCGGGTGGCTTCCACAAGACGAGCCCCCTGTGCCAGGGCCTGAAGGAAGGCCTTTTGGCTCTTACGAATGGACCTATAGAAGTTACTGACACCGATGATATCAGCTCGCAGGCAGTTTCCCAGAATCATCCCGCCGATGGGGATGGCATACTGGGCGTCCAGCAGGTGAGGACGACCCAGTATAGGGACTACGAAGAAGAACAAGGGGACAGCCGTGCCCACCAGCAGGGAGAGGAATAGCGGACCAGCAAACCGGCTAAGCCGAAGGCCACACCCGCGCGTGATAGAAGTGTCGGCCACGCCTATCATGACCAGGAGCCAAGCACCATTGAGCCAGAAGTTGTTCAGGCTGAAAACCACCTGTAGATACAGCCCCACGAAAAGAAGCTGAACCGTCATACGCAGCATCGCCAACAGGGTGTCGCTGACAATCGGAATACGGTACCACAAGATGATGGACAGGGGAAAAATTAGCAACCCATAGCCTGCGGCAAGGCTCAAAAAGCTGATGTCCACGACATTCATTGTCGCACCCCATCAAAGCCGCCTGGTAGTTCGATGATATTATCGGAAAATGAGAACCCTTCGGGATCATGCGCTACAGAAAGGACTGTGAGACCATCTTGAGATCTGAAAAAATCGGCCACCGCCTGCCTGGCGGTTTTGTCGAGAGCTGAGGAGGCTTCATCGAGTAAAAAAATGGGACGCTGAAGCAAAATGGCTGATACGATTGCCACACGTTGTCTTTCACCGCCAGAGAGAGCGACTATATCCTTGTCCATCATTTCGGCCGGAAGCATAAAACGGTGAAACAATTCCGGGGCCCTCGACAGGTTACCCCACAGGCGAGCGTTGGCGTGGTAGGCAAATGGGCGTTCCAGAACTTGTCGAACTTGGCCCGTCCCTAAGTCCGGTTCCTGAGCCACATAGGCTAGGCGAGTCCTTAGCCCCCAGATCGATGTGCTGGTTACTGGTTCTCCCTCAATGGCGATAGATCCCCCGTCAGGCTCTTTGAACCCTAAAATGCTGCGCAGTATGGTCGATTTGCCCGAGCCCGAGCGACCTGTCAGGGTGACCTTGTCGCCGAAGGCCAGGCTCAGCGAGAACCGTTCGATTACCGTCCTGCCATCGAACTTCACCGTCAGGTTATCTATTTTAATCGCAGTCTCTCGCTTCATCTCCCAGTGGACTCGGCGAGCCTCTCTGATTTACACCTTACAGAAAAACTCATCAGCCTCTTGCCCTCGATGATCCCGAGAGATCCCTAATCAAGTTATATCGAACACGGGGTTTGAATCCCCGTGTTCGACCAAAGGGAAGAGCTGCCGCTTCTCCCCTTTGGAAACCCCATCGGCTTTGTGCCCGCCTCAAGAGGCGGGGTTACATTGAATCTAATGTAACCAAGCACCTGTCGAGGATGTCACAGAGAGGAGGCTATCATTGAAAACGAAAATAGCGAGTCAAATCGGTTTGTTCATCCCGACTTGCAACAATCGCGGTCCCGGAAGATTCTCAGGGAGGTGAGCAGGTACCTACACCCCCTCAGCCGATGAAGCAAAACAGGTGAAGACTCGAACCCATAGAGACTCGGCACAGTCCGCCTAATCCCGAGAGACCTTCTTCAGAACCGCTCTTAGAATCTGGTCTGCACTAATATTCTCCGCATCTGCTTTAAAATTGAGAATCAGGCGATGACGGAGCGAGGGGTAAACGACCTTCTCAATGTCCTGATAGCTCACATGGACCCTGCCCTCGAGCAGGGCAACCGCCTTAGCCCCCAAAATGATCGCTTGAGCCCCGCGTGGGCTAGCGCCGAAGCGGAGGTACTCCCTGACTTCGGAGATAGCGGCGCTTGCCGTCTTGTCTGTTGGTTGTGTGGCATGGACCAGGCACACCACATAGTCTTCAAGAGGAGGGGCAATAATTACCTGGCGCAGCAAGAGCTTCATCTCATCGATAATCTCTGAGCCGCTACTAGAGAGAACCGGTGCGGCCTCGCAGAGCCCTGCACCCGTAGTGCGGTGTAAAATTTCTCTTAACTCCTCCGGTGAAGGAGATGAGACCAGGAGTTTGAAAAAAAAACGATCGAGCTGGGCCTCGGGAAGGGGATAGGTTCCCTCCAGCTCAATGGGATTCTGTGTCGCGAGCACCATAAAAGGGGACTCTAGAGAAAACGTTTCACCGAAGACAGTGATTTGCCGTTCTTCCATCGCCTCTAAAACTGCTGATTGGGTTTTAGGCGTGGCGCGGTTGATCTCGTCTGCCAGGACCACTTGGGCAAAAATCGGGCCTTTCTTAAACTCGAACTCTCTTCGACCATTACTCTCCGTGATCACTTGAGTACCGATAATGTCCGAGGGCATGAGGTCGGGTGTGAATTGAACCCGCTTGAAGGATAGTCCCAGGGCACGGCTCATGGACTTGATAAGAAGGGTCTTGCCCAGACCCGGCACCCCTTCCAGAAGGACATGCCCCCCGGCACAGAGGGCAATCAGAACCTTGCAGATAACATCCTCGTGCCCGACAATTACCTTTTTTATTTCCGCATCAAGCACGGAAAAGATCTCTCGAAACCTTTCTGGCTCCATTAACTTTCCTTCCCTAACGAATCAGCATCCGGTATTCCAGCGGAACACGCTGCTCTTCGCGAGCGGCATCAGCCCCCCTAAAAGGTGGCAGAGGAACATTGCTGACCGGGACCTTGGGCCTGAGGCGCCTCCTTCTACCCTTCGAACTGCCTGACGGGCGGGCTGGCTCCTGCCCTTCAGGTAGCTCCACTGTGACAAAGCGTGCCCCCTTGATTCCCCTCTCCCCCTCTTCTCCTGGTTTGAGAAAACGCTCAGGCGCTTTTCCTCGTGGGATCTCCCGCTCCTTGGTCTCAGCGCTTCCTCCTTCAATCTCCCCTTTTGCCGAACCTCCCATTTCTCGGCCCTTCTTTCTCCCCCCGCTGAGCCTATCCGCATCACCCGACTGACCTTCACCCTTCCCCTTTTCAGTCACCTCTGTCTTCCCCTGGGCAGACATCCCCCCTTGAAGCTCCCTGACCCCCAATGCGTCCAACTCACCTTCTCTTCCCACCCCATCTCCCTTACCCCACTCCTTGCCCTTTCCTTCCCTTTCCTCAAGCTGACTGGTCTTAAGTCCCCCTCCCCCCTGCTCCGCTTGCTTCTCTACCCCCTCTTCCAACTCTCGAAGGGCATTCGCCACCTGATTCAAGCGATCACTTTCTCCCCCCCCTCCCTGCTTCTCTTCGGCGAGACGGTCTTCAACTTCCCTGCGCAATTCCTGAATTGAGGAGAGCTTCTCTGGAGTGGGACGTCCCTGCTGTGTTAGATGTACCGCCAGTTTATCAAGATCTCGAGCCAGCTGTGAGAATCGTGGAATCTGAGACAACTGCTGAGCCAAAACCTCAAGCTCTCTTACAGACAGCCTGTGAGGCCGATAGACAAGAGTGCTCTGCAAGAGTAAATGAAACAATAAAACAGCGGCTAGAGAGCCGACCAGAGAGAAGAGAAGGGGTCGCTTCCAGCGGAAGGGGAAGTCTCTTTTCAGATCAATGAGATGGAGGAACCCCCTTGCCTGATCCCGTAGGCGGGCAAGCATAAAGACGGGGCAGAGCAAAGGATTTACGGTCGCCAGCGTGTAAAAGCGGTCTTCCCCCCCTATCCTTTCATCGATCAATCGAGCCGCGAATCGCTTCGAGTCAGCCGCCCACCCATAGTGAAATATGAGCGCCAGGGCAATACCAAGACCGCCGGCCAGAGAAAAAATCAGAGTCTCAAACCCAACCAACGAACGAGTATAATAGAGGAAAATCACGAGATAGAAAAAAGCAAGCAGAGGAGGAGAGACCATCAAGAGAGAGTCCCACAGGCCATGCCTCCTCAAGCGCCGGATGAGGAGATCCACCAGCCTCTCGGGCAACTCACCACTTTCCAATGAGAGCCCTCCCATGACGTTTCCTTGTGATACGCCTGGTCTCATCGAGATCCTCACTACCTGTGAAGGCGCCGACTGTTTCTTTGATAGAGATCTACTGCAAGGTTGTGTTCTCTAATCGTTTGGGAAAAAAAGTGCGTACCGTCGTTCTTCGAGACAAAGTACAGATAGGGTACACGGGCTGGATAAAGTGCGGATCGAAGCGAGGAGAGACCCGGGTTAGAGATGGGGCCGGGAGGAAGCCCTCGAATCCTGTAAGTATTGTAAGGACTGGGGTTCTGGAGGTCCCGCCTCCTCAAGTTTCCAGAAAAGTTTTCCAACCCATAGATCACGGTAGGATCACTCTGCAGAGGAATATTGTGCTGCAAACGATTATGGAAGACCGCGGAGACAAGGGGCCGCTCGGCCTGAACACCGGTTTCCTTTTCAACTAATGAAGCTAGAGTCACCACCTCGTGCCGGCTGAGCCCTAGCTCTTCAACCTGCTTCTCCATCACGGGCGTGAAGATCACCATAAACTGCTCTACCATGGCAATAAGAATATCACGTTCTGTTGCCGAAACAGGAAAATAGTAGGTATCCGGAAAAAGATAACCCTCGATCCCGTAGCGTTCCAGTCCAAGGAGGGACAGGAGTTCCTTGTTCTTAGCCTCCTTGATAAACTTATCCTTGTCGACCGATCCTTCCCTCTCTAGGAGATCGGCTATCTCTTTCAGAGCGAGTCCTTCCGGAACCGTGATCCGGTGAAAGACCCCCCTTCCAAGAACCATCCGATCCAAGACCTCCCAGGGCGACATGGGTGACTCAAAGCGGTAAACCCCCCAGTGAACCTTCTTGTCCATGGCCCACAGGCGGGCCCAGAGAGTAAAAAGCCTTCTATTAGAGATGACCCCCTTGTCCTTAAGCTTGCGCACAACAGAGGAAAACGGTTCTCCCCGATTCACCTTAACCTCCACCGTGCCCAGACTATGATGAGCGGGCGTGGATAGAAATGAGAAGAGTGAAGCAAAGACTAAAAGAAGAGAGAGTGAGATAAAAAGAACGGTGAAGAGGAATTTTCTCACGGTTTTAAGGCCTCAACAATCCTCGCGGTTTATTTCAAAGAATCTCGAATGGGGTGCACAGAGAATGACGGATCTGACGGTGCTGGCTGAGATGAACTAGTTATCTGTTGTATTAACCTTCATCCAACCTTCGATCTGCTTTAAAAACCCCGTAAACGGGTCCCTGCCTGGCTCGGCAGCAAAATAGGCCTTGCGTATGTAGTCGAGGGCACCCGAATAGTACTCAAATTTATCGGAGAGCTCTTGATAGAGAAGGAAGCCGGTGCGGTAGAGTGAAAGATCCAACTCCGATACCGTCCAGTAGGACCGCCTTCCCTCCTGGAGATAGTAGTCCAGGAAACCGCGACGCTCAACATACGATCGGAAGATGCCGCTCATGAATAGGGTATAGTCCCCAAGGTATTTGCGCAGGGCCCTCTCCCTCAGCAGGGGACTTTCCCGAAACGTCTCCGGTTTGTTGGCCACCCTCATCTCAACGACGCTATCCAACTTCTTTCCTCCCCGGGAACGGATCTTATAAAGGTTGTCGGCCCGGGCAAAATCAGTCAGCACATCTGCAAGGTACCTCGCTACCGCAGCATCGTTAATGCCCAGTTCCCAAAAGCCTCGGCGAGTCAGATTGAGAAAGAAGGCGTTCAACCGACCAATGGTAATTCTCTTCTCCATACGTAAAGTTTTATGGTACCAAATTGAGTCCGGTTGTAAAAGCTCCTTCTCTGTCACGATGACCAGATCGATGCCCTTGCCATCTCCGCAGCCTTATCCCCGACCAGCTTTCCCTTGAAATAGGTTGTGCCCTTCACACAGAGTCCCTGGCAGACCTTCCCAGTCTTACTATTCTCATTTCGGCAAAAGATGATGCCTAGACAAAGCACGGCATGGCTAGCCATTTTCTCCCACAGCGATATAATCGGGGGATCTGACTTACAATAGGAGGTGCCTATGCAGAGGAATCTCAAAGAGATATTTTTTCGCTTAGACGGAGCTTGGGCTTCCTTTGAGCTCATGTCGATCCGCAAGCGTGAGGACTACCTTAAACCCTTCCGGGTCAAAAGGTGCAAGATCAATGATCAGGTCACCTTTGAGGGTGGAGAACAGGCAACGAGCCACACCGAGGCATCTGTCGTGGTTGATATCTTTGGTACAGAGGAGCCCGTGGCAGCCACTGGGCGCGGAGCGGTTCATGCCGTGGACAACGCTATGCGCAAAGTCCTCGAAAAGCACTACCCCCAGCTTTCCGAGGTCAAGCTGGTGGAGTTCGATGTCCGCTTATTGCATCACGGTGAGGTGTCTGACGACGAGGAAGACCGAGGAGCAGGCGCTGCGGTACGAGTCCTGGCGATCTTTACCGACGGCAAGGAAAAGTGGGGCACCGTTGGAGTGGCTGAGGATATCCTTCAGGCCAGCCTGGAGTGCATCATTGACGGGCTTGAATGGAAACTCAGGGGAGAGCTCAAACACTAGCTCTGAAGTCCACTCGTCCCATTTGCATGCGGCCTCCGCAGGCCGGATCCCACATCGGGACATGGGACACTACGACTATCCCACGGAATTAAAGAGACTCCATCTCAACCACCTGCCGAAATCATCATGATCACTCAACAGCTCAAAAGAGGCCCAACGGAGATTCCAGGTAAGGTATGGCTCGATGTTTTATCGTTCTAAGACTCTGCTCTCTCTCAGCCTGCGTTTTATTTCTCTGGGGTTGCCAGGTGGAAAAGTCTTTAATCTTCTATCCGATCTCTGAGATAGACCGAACCCCCACGGAGTTGGGACTTCCCTTCGAGGATGTCACCTTCACCACGGAAGATGGTGTCCGTCTCAATGGATGGTTCATCCCGTCCACTGAAGGCGGTCTGACCCTCCTGTGGTTTCATGGCAACGCCGGCAATATTAGCCATAGGTTGGATAACATCCGCCTGCTTCACGACAAAGTCAAAATCCACATTTTCATAATAGACTACCGCGGCTATGGTCGCAGCGAAGGCAGCGTCTCCGAAGCCGGAACTTATAGGGACGCTAGTGCTGCGCTCCAATACCTGAGGTCAAGGAAAGACCTGGACCCGAAAAAGATCATGTTCTATGGTCGTTCTCTGGGGGCTGCTGTTGCTGTCGACCTGGCAGTCCGTGAGGAGCCTCTTGCCCTCATCATCGAGACCCCGTTTGCCTCCGTTCGAGAGATGGCAAAAGCGGTCTTTCCCTTTCTGCCGATCGGCCCGTTTCTTCGGACTCGATATGATACCCTGGAGAAGATCAGGAAAGTCCGGGGGCCTCTTCTTGTCCTACACGGAGACCAAGACGACATTGTACCTTATACCCAAGGGCAAAGGATCTTTGAGGCGGCCCCGGAACCCAAGGAGTTTTACACAATCCGCGGCGCCCACCACAACGACACCTTTATCGTGGGCGGGGATCCCTACTTTGCGGCATTAAAGGACTTCATTGATCGGGCTGCTGCCCGATGAACTCAGGGGCAGTCTCTGCTCATCCGTTACTCGACGCCTATCTTGCGGGAATCGTGGATCTCCAGCGTATTGTCGTCGGGGTCGTGGAAGTAGGCCATCCTACCCTGAAAAACGCCGTCCTGGCGGTCTTCGACACGGAGGATTGCCACACCAAGCTACTTGAACGAACACTATTGAGGATCCAGAGCAAAGTTAGTAGGGGTGAATTGGGCTGGAGGCTCTGCTAGCCCCGATCATAAATTGCCCATTTGGCTAAAGTTCTCTGAGGACGATTAAAAAGATCCCAGCTATCGATCTTTTTTCGGATCGGGGCTAGGATAAATTCAGTGAAACACTTATATAAAGCTCTCACCATTGCCGGTTCTGACTCGGGGGCAGGGGCCGGGATTCAGGCGGATCTCAAGACTTTCGCTGCCCTCGGGGTCTACGGTACGTCTGTCGTCACAGCCATTACGGCACAAAACACAAAGGGCGTCACTCAGATTCTGGAATTACCCATGGATCTGATCTCGGCTCAGATCGACGCCGTGATCGAGGATATTGGAACCTCTGCCCTCAAAACCGGCATGCTTGCCAACTCGGATATAATTAATGTCGTTGCGGATAAGATTCGCCAGCATCGTCTGCAAAATCTCGTTGTAGATCCGGTTATGGTAGCCAAGGGAGGAGATCTCCTTTTGCGTCAAGACGCCATAGACACGCTTCGCTCCCGCCTTCTCCCTCTGGCCACGATTGTCACCCCAAACCTCCCTGAGGCAGAGCAATTGACGGGCATCAGAGGGACACGATTACAAAATCTAAAGGATGCCGCAAAGCATATCATCGACCTTGGGGCAAGGAGCGTCGTAATCAAAGGAGGTCACAGAAAAGGACCAGCCACAGATCTCTTTTTCGACGGGAAAGAATTCCGAACCCTAAGGGCTGCCAGAATCTCAACGGCAAACACCCATGGTACCGGCTGCACTTTCTCCGCGGCCATCGCAGCCGGCTTGGCCAAGGGAGAGAAGCTGGAAAAAGCGGTCGTTCAGGCCAAGAGGTATATAACCCAGGCGATCCTCAATGGTTTTTCGATCGGCTCTGGACACAGCCCTGTCCACCACTTTTTTCGTTTCTGGGCGAAACGTTAGCTGCCACGAAGGTTTACCGCCGGTCCAAGCCCCGTAAGTGAATTTTCTTGACTTAAACCCTGATTCCTGATAGGTATTTAGCAATGTCTACAGAGCCCAGGATGGCCTTTGCCCGGGCGCTTTTTCTCATTCTTCTTTTTTCACTACCCCCCCTAAGCGCTGCACAAAATCTGCCTCAAGAAGCACCCCCTCCTTCAGAAGAACGAACGGAGGAACAGGCCGCTCAGGATTTCGGATATGGGGTCGGCTCTATTCTCGCCAGCGCTTTTTATAGTCCCCTTAAGCTCACCTATGCCGGCCTCGGTCTCATAACAGGTGGGTTGGGGTATGTCCTCTCCGGTGGAAGAGGAGAGGTAGCCAAAAGCATTATCTACCCAGCGGTCCAGGGTCACTACATCATTACTCCGAGAATTCTAAAAGGCGAAGAATCCGTCATCTTCATTGGGCCGCCTCCCCTCGATGAACCGCAGCCTGAGCCGTTGTCCCCGTCTCCAACAGCCTCCTTACGCTAACCCCGTCTGAAATTTTTGACTACGGGGAAGGCTCTCTCGCCAGCGAGAACCAATGGCAGGTTCCGCCACTCTGCCCTGCATCTTTTTTAAAAATGGAATCTAGTTATATCGAACACGGGGTTTGAATCCTCGTGTTCGACCAATGGGGAGAGCTGCCGCTTCTCCCCTTTAGAAACCCCATCGGCTTTGTGCCCGCCTCAAGAGGCGAGGTTTACATTGAATTAACTACCAACGCAGACCCCGCGCTTCGAAGACTTTATAAATTCCAAAAGAGCAGTCAGGTCTGCCGAAAGCTCTGAGTGGCTCTCGATTTCCTTTATCGCCAGGGAAATATTTCGACCCTTTCGAAACAAAACGCGAAACGCCTCCTTGATTTTGCGGATCCTAGACTCATCAAATCCAGCCCGCTTCAGTCCAACCACGTTTACCCCGCGTACCGTATGCTGCCAGTCAATAATCGAATAGGGGGGGACATCTTTGCTGGTTCCACTAAGTCCACGCATCAACGATAGTGCTCCTACCCGAATAAACTGATGCACCACACAGTGGGCAGAGATAAACGCCCGGTCCTCCACCTCTACATAACCGGCCAAGAGGGCTCCGTTAGCCATGACAATGTAATCTCCTAGCCTGCAGTTGTGCCCTACGTGAGCGCTCACCATTAGAAAATTGTGGTTCCCGATGGCCGTTGACGATCCGGGTGCCGTCCCCCGGTGAATCTGAACATACTCGCGCAGGATATTTTGGCTTCCAATCTTAAGATAGGTCTCTGCCCCTCGATAGGCAGTGTCCTGCGGGGCATCGCCGAGAACCACTCCCGAGTGAATTTCGTTTTCCTCCCCAATTTCGGTGCAGCCCAAGATAGTGGCGTGGGCCATCACCCGCGTCCTTCGGCCAATCCTAACTGGCCCATCCACCACCACATAGGGACCAATTTCGGCTTCAGGGTGGATCTCGGAACGGGGATCAATAATGGCAGTTGGGTGAATGCTCATGGGATCAGCGTCGCTCAGGCCGAGCTCTCATCGGGTACATTGTCTTCCCCCTTGTGCTCTTCCTCTAGGGTTGGTCCCGGGATGCGGTATCTCTCTTCCGCCCAAGCTCCGAGATCAATAAGCCGACACCGCTCGGAACAGAACGGGCGACAGGGATTGTGCTCCCAGTGGACCTCGACCTTACAGATCGGACACTTAATACGAGGAGTCATAAAAGATAGTCCCCCATGATTCTGGAGGACAATCTGACGAATTATTGGCGGCTTGTTGATTGAAAATTTGGAGCGGGCGACCGGGCTCGAACCGGCGACGTCCAGCTTGGGAAGCTGGCATTCTACCACTGAATTACGCCCGCTCAGAATGGGAACCAGGCGATCTGTTTGAATCTATCATAGACCTCCATATTATAGAATCACCTTCCATTGTCCGAAAGAATCCCCCGTTTGGCAACCTCCGAAAGGTCTTATCGTGTCTCAAAATTTTGGATCGCCTCAACTGGTTCTGGCTCATGCGGGTAATTGCCGTCATAGAGAACCCAATTCCTCTGACACCCCCCCCCAAAAATTCTTTCAACAGAAGCATGCTTTAATTGGTACCATGCTTGACAGAGAAAAGGCAATCCTTATAGATAGAGAGTGATAAAAGTTGGCTCCGAAAAGCCTCGGGAAACGACTGCAAAATCGATAGCCTAACGGGCAGCGACGACTATTCCCATTTTGTACTTTAACCGCATTCGCAAGTGGGTATCCTCTGCCAGCTTTGCATTCCTGTTTGTTCTTTTTGCCATCTTTACCCTCCTCTCGGCGGATGAGCAAAAGCTGGAGGACACCTTTGTCCGAGCCCGCAGGTCTATGGTGGAAAAAGACCTGCGTGGCCGGGGGGTCAAAGATTCCAGAGTGCTTGAAGCGATGGGGCAGGTCCCGCGCCACCTCTTTGTTAAAGAGAACCTACGTTTCCAGGCTTACCAAGATCGACCCCTGCCCCTAGGAGACGGGCAAACCATCTCCCAGCCGTATATCGTGGCACTGATGAGTGAGCTCTTGGAGCTTAAAGGGAACGAAAAGGCATTGGAAGTTGGCACGGGCTCCGGTTATCAAGCCGCGGTTCTGAGCCATCTGGTGAGAGAGGTTTTCACAATCGAAATCAGCCCTTCGCTTGCAGAACGTGCCAGGGTGACACTGTCAGGTCTTGGATACAGCAATGTCCAGGTCAAGACGGGAGATGGATTCTTCGGTTGGGCGGAGAGGGGACCTTTTGATGCGATCGTGGTTACCGCCTCGGCGATAAAGGTTCCTGAACCCCTATGGAATCAGCTCCGTGAAGGAGGGCGCATGGTGATGCCTATGGGTGACACAAGCAAGACCCAGAGACTGGTTCGGATAAGGAAGCTAAAAGGCAAACGTCACGTCGAAGACATTACGGGCGTAATATTTGTTCCCATGACTGGAACGATTGAGGCGGAGAATCGTTAACACTCTTTGTCCCCTTTACCTCTGGTTCGGCAGAGGAAAACCGGTAAACAAACTCCCCTTGGCGAACTAAGCCCAAATCTTCGCGCGCGATTTTTTCTAAATATCGGTCATCATGACGCAAGCGGTAGACTTGCTCCCGGAGAGCTTCATTGGCCCGCTGAAGTCGAAAATTGCTCTCGTCCAGCTTCCTCTTCTCACCTGAGAGACGCCACAGGTGGAGCAAGCCCCTGTCGCCAAAGATCGTGAAAAGAGACAAAGTAACTAGAAGAGTAACAATGGTGGTGATTAGCCAACGGCGGGGTAAACTTAATAGAGACATAGCCAGTAAGGAAAATATATCATATTTTGATAGTCTCTGCTCTGTTATCACACTGCTGTCGGAGGTGATCGATGAGGATTAAAGGTGTTCATGCTCGGGAGATCTTGGATTCACGAGGAAGGCCCACGGTAGAGGTGGATGTAGTCCTAAAGAATGGAGTATTGGGACGAGCCACTGTGCCTTCGGGGGCATCCATTGGCGAACACGAGGCGGTCGAGCTTAGGGACGGAGGCAGCCGATTTATGGGCGGAGGGGTAGAGCAAGCCGTGCGTAATGTAAACCGCACCCTCGCCACGCACCTGCGAGGGATGGAGGCAAGAGATCAAGAGAGCATCGATCGGCACATGATCGAGCTGGACGGGAGTCCGGACAAAGGCCGGCTGGGGGCCAATGCCATTTTGGGTGTTTCCCTGGCGGTCGCCAAGGCGCAGGCACGGGCCGACGGCTTGTCCCTTTACCGTCACCTCGGCGGTTCCCGTGCCAAGACTCTCCCGGTCCCGATGTTCAATGTTCTGAATGGAGGGGTTCATTCTGACAACAACATCGATGTACAGGAATTTATGGTTATCCCCTTGGGTATGAATCGTTTTTCCGAAGCACTCAGGGCAGGGGCAGAGATCTTTGAGACCCTAAAAAGACTTCTGGCAAGTAAAGGATATTCCACCAGCGTTGGCGATGAGGGAGGTTTTTCTCCTCGCCTCAAGGGCACCACCGAGGCGATAGAGCTTCTCATGGAAGCAATAATCAAAGCCGACTATCAGCCTGGATCCCAGGTATCCCTGGGCTTGGATGTAGCCGCAAGCGAGCTTTATGAGGATGGTTATTATAATTTCAAAAAGTCCAACGAAGGCCAACTGGGCAAGGAAGAGCTGATCGGCCTGTACGAAGGCTGGGTGAGACAGTACCCGATTGTTTCTCTAGAGGATCCCCTTAGCGAAGATGATTGGGAAGGATGGAGATTGCTGACAGATTCCCTGGGGGATAAGGTTCAGCTTGTAGGGGACGACATTTTTGTTACGAACAAGGCGAGGCTTCAACAAGGCATCCAATTGGGTATTGCTAATTCCATCCTGATTAAATTAAATCAGATCGGCACCTTGAGCGAGACGCTGGAAACCATCAGGTTGGCAAAGAAATCCGGCTATACAACAGTGATCTCACACCGCTCGGGCGAGACCGAAGATACTACCATTGCAGACCTAGCCGTAGCGACCAATGCGGGGCAGATCAAGGCGGGAGCTCCCTGCCGCGGAGAGCGGACGGCCAAGTACAACCAACTCGTCAGGATCGAAGAGGAGCTGGGTAGAAGAGCGGTCTTTGCAGGAAGAAAGGCCTTGTCTGCCTTTATTTAAGGGACCCTCTCTCTGCTAGAGCCGCTCCAACAGCCAATCGGGAGTAAGGCTGAGCGCGTAGGCGTTCAGGAAGGTCATATAGTCGGTGAGGAGAAGAATCCCCACCACAACCAGCATAATGCCCGCTGCAACGTGAACCGCCTTAATGTAACGACGGAAGGACTGAGAAAACTGGAAAAAGGAGTTCAAGGCTAGAGCGCTGAGAAGAAAGGGCAAGGCCAGCCCCGCAGCATAGGTGGAGAGAAGAAGGACGCCTCTGGTGATATCTGTGGAAGTCCCCGCCAGCATGAGAATCCCCCCGAGTATCGGTCCCACACAAGGTGTCCATGCCACAGCAAATGTAATTCCCACCAGAACAGAGCCCAGATAGCCAGCGGGTTTACCTTTCAGGTCAAACTGGAAGTAGCGCTCCAACAAAGAAATCTTAAAAAACCCCATGAGGTAGACGCCCACAAGCAAGATTAGAATCCCACCCAGTATCCGAATAAAATTGCGGTAACCAAAGAAGAGGCTGCCTAGAAGGCTTGCGGAAGCACCGAGGGATACGAAGACGAGATAGAAGCCGGAGATAAAGGCCAGCGAGTTGAGCACCACCCGGCGGCGAACATGAGCTTCCATCTGAGCGGCGCGCATCTCTTCCAACGAAACCCCCGAGACAAATGAAAGGTAGGAGGGGATGAGGGGTAGCACGCAGGGCGAGAGAAACGATAAAAGCCCCGCAGCAAACGCAACGAATATGTTCAAATCGGCCATTTCTCTCGCCCCAATATTCCTCCAACTAGCTCTCTTGTCCCGCAGCTATTCACCCCGCCCCCTCTAAAAAATATTAACCCTGCCGGACCCAAGAATGAGGTTAAACAATCCCGTTTTTAATAAAAACGACCTATCCTTGCTTAAAGTTCCCTCACAAACCCCCTCCCATAATTTATCCCTCTTCGGGGCCCTCGGCAAGGAGGACATCTTCGCCCAGCCTCTGGACGAGCCAGCGGTGAATATCGTTAACAATGGCCTCCCACCCCTCCTCCTCCATCATCCAGTGGCCATGCCCCGGATACTCTTTGAACTCGGCGTCAAGTGCTCGCGCCATATGGCGGGTTGAAGCCACAGGCACCACTCTATCCTCAGCCCCCCCCAGCACCAAGACCGGACAACGAATCTCCTTTGGATCGAGAGAGACCGACGGTCTAAAGAGCTCTTCCACCAAATACCCTGACTCTATCACCAACCCTTTTAAGATCGAAGCGCGCCGGTGCTCCGGCACAGAGGCAAGCCAATGGCGGGTAAAATCCTTTTCTTTAATGCGGATGGGCTGACGAAGAAAAATCAGCGGCAGATATTTTAAACGGAGCAAACGAAGGCTACGCCCCCAATCTTTGACGTCGCTCCCAGGAAAAGGGGCGGACAGGAGAATGACCGCAGAGATACTTTCTCCCTCAGCAGCCTTCACGGCCGCTAGCCCTCCCAAACTGTGACCAAGGAGAACTGGCGAAGACCCGGTAGCGCGAATCACCTGCTTGAGATCCGCTAGACAATCGTCGAAGGTCAGTCTTGCCAGAGACTCAAGCACTTTCTCTTCGGCTCGTCCTCTATAGTTGACTGCCCAGCAATGCCACCCGAGATTGCAGAAGCGCACAGCCCAGTCTTGCCAGCACCAGCTGCCGCTCCACGGGCCATGAACCAGGATAAGGGGAGAGCTAAATTTAGGTTTTTCCGGCGGGAAGTGCTCTGTCAGAACGGAGCCGATCTTTTTCTTCATCGATCCGGGAGAAGAGGCCTGCATGTAAAAACGACAAGGCCCCTCGGTTGCGGACGACCGAAGGGCCTTGTCATTTGGGCAGCCAGAACAGCGACCCTATCGCCTGAGATTAAGGAGGGTTCAATTCCTCACTACCTCACCACCACACATCAGACGATACTATCTTTTCTTTTTGGCTTTCTTCTTTGTCTTTGCCTTCTTCTTAGCTGCCATAGGCACCTCCTTTTAAAATTACCGCTGGTGGGCATCTACGAAAGAGGGGAAATTAGAACTCAGGCGAAAAGAATTTTTCTCGTAAACCCTCCCCACATTTAGTAGATTTCATGAGTATAACGGTACTATTTATTGTATGTCAAGAAAAAAATGGTATTTTATTAATTATTTTATGAAAAGTTGCTCACTTAGTTCTAACGGTTTTTTATTTTTATTCTCTCTTGAGATCAAAGGTTTACAATGGTGTCAAAAATAAAGTGTGTTTTAACTCTGGTTGGTCAACTCCACTCCGTCATACATATCGAAACTAAAAAAGCGGACCACTCGGAGACCATTTGCCAACGGTGTGAAGCTGAGATAAATTTCCTACAGGGCTTTTCTGAGGTGGCACATGATTGACTTTTTTAATAAGGGGGGGATCTTTATGTATCCGATCCTCCTCTGTTCCATTACAGCACTGGCAATCTTTATTGAGAGGTTGTGGAACCTGAGGCAGGCTCAGGTCATCCCCCGGGATTTGGTTAGTAACGTGGAGGATCTCATTCGCAGGGAAAAAATTCACGAAGCTGCCATGCTCTGCCAAAACAACCGATCCTCATTGGCCCAGATCTTTCTTGTCGGAATTAAAAACTTCGGCAGGACAAGAGAGGCGATAAAGGAGCATCTGGAAGAGGTGGGGCGTCAAGAGGTCGCCTCCCTGGGACTTTTCGTCGAGGGCCTGGGAACCATCGCGGGAATCAGCACGCTCCTCGGTCTCCTGGGAACTATTTCCGGCATGATTAAAATTTTCTCCGAGATCTCAAACCAGGCGGTCGTCAATCCCGGATCGCTGGCCGGAGGAATTTCCGAAGCCCTGATCACAACCTATGCGGGGTTAAGCGTGGCGATCCCGACGATCGTTATGTACAAATATCTCCAAAGCAAAAGCAATGCCCTGATCCTGGAAATGGAGCGGCGGTCAATCCGACTAGTGGATCTCCTCAAGGAAAAGAAGGGGAACGACTGACGTGCGCTTTCAAAACAAAACGAAAAACGACAGCAGCTATATTGACATTGCCCCCTTCTTGGACACGGTTTTCAATCTGCTGATCTTTTTTGCGCTGTCCCTAAATTTCATCTCAACTCCGGGCATTCGGGTCAACCTCCCGAGATCTACGGCCCAGGAGATTGTCCGTGAGGACAAGGACCTTCGAGTAGTCATCTCCGCGACAAACCAGATATTCCTAAACGAGAGGCATATTGAGATAAAAGACTTGGGGAGTCGCTTTAGAGAGGCAGCACAAAACAATCGGCAGACTCAGATCCTGATCCAGGCGGATGAGCAGGTGGCCCACGGAACAGTTGTCCGGGTCATGGACTTGGCTCGCACCGTGGGACTCCATCGGCTCGCCATCATTACACAACCAAAAAGCAACCGGGAGCAGAAATGACCACCGATCCAGGAGGCTTTGTTCCTCACGCGGCGCGTGGCAGGACGATCCACTTCATCGATCGTTTAAATTGGCATAACACCGTGTTTCTTTTCCGGCCTCTCCTCTTTTTTTCCGCTTAGAACTCCAAGGGCCTGAATGAGACGGGCCCTCGTCTCTGCGGGTTGGATCACGGCATGGGCGAACTGCTTGGTGAGGGCTTCGAAGGGGCCCGTGAACCTCTCTGCATATTCTTCCAATTTTTGCCTTCTTGTTTTTTCCGGATCCTCAGACTGCTCAATCTCCCGACGAAAGATAACATTGACTGCTCCCCCGCCACCCATGACTGCTAACTCTACCCCAGGCCAGACCAAGAACTGATCCGCCCCCATCTCGCGGGTACACATTGCCTGTTTCGCACCGCCGTACCCTTTACGTAGAACCACCGTGATTTTCGGCACGGTCGCTACAGCATAGGCGTAGAGCAGTTTCGCCCCGTGGCGGATGATTCCCTTCTCTTCCTGCTGTCTTCCCGGAAAGAACCCGGGGACATCCATCAGCGTAACGAGAGGGATATTAAAGGCGTCACAAAAGCGGATGAAGCGCGCGGCCTTATCTGAGGAATCCACGTCAAGGCTACCGGCTAAAAACATAGGCTGGTTGGCAACAAAACCGACCGGATAACCGTCCAGCCGTCCCAATCCGACAACCAAATTGCGCGCAAACCTTCCCTTGATCTCGAAAAAATCCCCGTCATCCACGATGACCTTGATGACGTGGATCACATTGTAAGCCTTGCGGACATCATCGGGCACGATCGTGTCCATATGGTCAAGGATGCGTCGGGGATCATCTCCGGATTCTTTGCGTGGAGGTTTGGACCGATAGTTGGAAGGCAAAAAACTCAACAGTCTGCGGATGAGGGCGAGACAATCATCGTCATTCTTGGCCGTTACATCCGCAACGCCGGAGACTTCAGAGTGGACCTTAACACCGCCCAACTCCTCCATCGTGATCTCTTCCCCCAGCACCTCTTTGATCACCGAAGGTCCCGTAATGAACATCTGACTGGTTCCCTGCACCATGAGAACAAAATCTGTCAGGGCCGGAGAATAGGAAGCGACCCCAATGCAAGGACCCATTATTGCCGATATCTGGGGGATGACGCCGGAGGTAACGCTGTTCTCAAAAAAAATTTTCCCTATGGCTGTAGTAACGCTTAGCCCCTCCTGAATCCTCGCCCCCACGGAATCGTACAGACCGATGAGTGGAATCCCCAGCGTTCGAGCGGTCCTGATCACATAGGCGATCTTTTCGGCGTGCGCGCTGCCGACGGCCCCCGCCAAGACCGTTCGATCTTGGGCAAAGAGATAAACGGCCCTGCCATCAATCTTACCGTAGCCAGTCACCACCCCGTCTGTTGGCCGCTTCTTTTCCGCCATCCCAAAGTCGCTGCACTGAGTCTCCGCCAACATGAACTCCTCAACAAAACTCCCAGGATCGAGAAGTTTTTCAATCCGTTCTCTGGCCGTGAGCTTCCCCTCACCGTGCTGTTTAGCCACGGCCTTGGGATCACCCTCCAGGACCTTTTTCTCCAAGTCGGCGATCTTATTTTCCATTTTTTCTTTTCCCGATGACATGGAGGATTAAAGCTCGATTTCAAATAATTCCCATTCCCTGCAGCGCAGAGAGCATAATGGCGGCAGCGATGATGGAGCCTATCTGCCCCCCTGCGTTCGCGCTCATGGCATGCATGAGAAGGTAATTCTTTTTGTTGTACTTTTGGCCTTCCACCTGGGCCACTCGCGCCGCCATCGGAAAGGCGGAGATGCCTGCGGCCCCGATCAATGGGTTAATCTTTCCACGAGTGAGAAGGCACATCAACTTCCCTAACAGGATTCCCATAACCGTATCTAGAGCGATGGCAATAAACCCCAACAGGAGTACTTTGAGGGTGATGATCTGCAAAAACTTCTCTGCCTCCATAGTAGCCCCGATGGAGAGACCGAGCAGGAGAGTCACGATGTTGGTGATCTCGTTTTCCGAGGCATGGCGCAGCCTTTCCACCACTCCGCACTCCCGCAAGAGATTGCCCAGCATCAGCATTCCGATAAGGGGCGTCCCTTTAGGGGCAATGAGCGAAGCCACGATCGTAACCATTACAGGGAAGAAGATCTTCGTGGTCTTGGAGACCGGTTGATCCGTAACCCCCATGACGACCTTCTTTTCCTTCTCCGTCGTCAGAATTCGCATGATGGGGGGTTGAATCAGGGGAACGAGCGACATGTAGGAATAGGCAGCGACTGACACAGCACCGAGGAGGTGTGGGGCATACTTTGAGCTAACGTAGATCGCAGTGGGACCGTCACAGGCACCGATGATCGCCACAGCCACGGCATCGAGCTTGTCGAACCCGACGGCCAAGGCCAACAGTAAAGTGAGGAAAATACCAAACTGACCAGCTGCCCCGAGTAAAATAATTTTGGGGTTCACCAGCAAAGGTTGGAAATCGGTCATGGCGCCGATGCCGACAAAAATCAGGATCGGGAAGATCTCTGTCCTAATTCCAGTGTTGTAGAAAAACCAGAGCACCCCCCCCCTTTCTCCATGAGTTCCGACTGTGGGATATTGACCAGGATCGCGCCGAATCCGATGGGGACAAGGAGCAACGGCTCGAAGCCCTTTTGGATCCCTAGGTAAAGGAGGGAGGCTCCGATGAGCATCATTAATGCTTGCCCGGCCTCGAGATGGGAAGGGCCCAGAAGAAGGCTTTGGATCGCTGAACCGATCGCTGATTCCATTCCTATCTTCTATCCTTTTGCGGACAGCCAATCTTACGACTTTGAGGGAAAAAGGGTTTTGAGCAGGAGAATAAGGAGACTCAAAAGCCAAAGGACCAG
>JAZFYO010000064.1:0-2760 GCA_036443615.1 Binatia bacterium
AAATTGGAAATAGAAACCGGTTCAACCATTCATGCTCGCCAAAAAACCTGAAGCCGGCAGATCCAGGCACCGTTAACCTGGGACGGATGGTAAGGACATTCTGAAGGTTCTGACGATGGGTTTCATAAGGGAAGGACGTTTCCAGACTTTCAAAAAATGCAAAATTCTGACTCGCATACATGGCGAACAGCAAATCCACCCTGGAGCAGTGCTCGAGTACGCCGTTGATGGTGACCGGAGAAACCTCAGTATCCACCTGGTTCCAAAACGTGCCCGTTTCGTCGTGAAATACGATGCCGAATTCCCGAACAGCTTGATTGTCAGAACGAGTCGGAAGAATTTCCATCTTCTCCACGCTCATCGGCTTTCCAGGCTCTAGGTTGGTCACGTGGCGGAAACCCAATCGCTTTAGCGCGTGAGCAATTAGTGGATCTAACGGGCAACAGACCTGACAATTCCTCGAGAGGCGGTCCAGGGAAGGCAGATCGAAATGATCCGGATGTCGATGTGAAATAATTACGACGTCGATGGGAGGAAGTCGATCGACATCGATCTCTCTCTTAGGACAAGAGATCACCAGCCGGTCTTCGAAAGGATCCTGGAGAACCGGGTCCATGAGGATCGTCATCTTACCCATCTCGACCAATACGGCCGCATGACCCAATAAAGTGACACGCATTGCGCAGATCCTCAGGGTGCATTCTCGTACCGAATTATACGGGCTGTCAAACTGAAAAATCCTTTCGCGGGAGGTGGCGATTTGCTATCCTCATTGAGTTCTACGTAACTGGGAAAAAGGCAAGAATGATCCCCATCGAGGAGTTTAAAAAACTGGATCTCCGCATCGGCACAGTCAAAAGCGCCGAGCCTCACCCTCAAGCCGACAGGCTTTTGATCCTCAAGATCGACCTGGGCTCAGAGGAGCGTCAGCTCGTGGCCGGCATTCGAGGGCACTATACAGCAGAGGAATTGATCGGTAAACAGATCGTCGTCGTCGCCAATATACAACCGGCCAAGTTGCGGGGAGTGGAAAGTCAGGGAATGCTCCTAGCCGCGAGAGACGGGGAGGGCATCGTCATTCTCTCCCCAGAAAAGAGTGTCAGCGCAGGGGCCAAGGTTTCGTGAGACCCAATCTCAAAGGACGTCCCACATTCTGCCTCATCGATCTAGAGGCCATCCGCTGGAACTTCCGTCAAGCAAGAAAAAAAATCGGGGCAGGGATCCAAATCTTTTCTGTGGTGAAGGCCAATGCCTATGGGCACGGGGCCCGCGAAGTGGCTGCCACTCTGGAAGAGGAGGGCAGTGAAGGCTTTGGGATTGCTACGGTCGAAGAAGGCCTAGAGCTTAGAAATGGAGGCATTCATTCCCCTCTCCTTATTTTAGGGGGTATCTTTCCAGAGCAGCTTGACGCGCTACTCGATAACAATCTAACTCCCGTAGTCTCCGAGATGGAGTCCTTGTGCCGGCTAGAACAAATGGTACAGAGCCGAAAGACCTCTCTGGACTTCCACTTGAAGGTCGATACGGGGATGGGACGGATTGGCTTCCTCGCCTCAGAAATGGCTTCCTGGCTCCCTGAGCTGACCAAATTAAAGGGACTGAAACTCATAGGTGTCATGTCTCATTTCACTCAGATGGAGAACGCCGCGCAGGATTACACTCAAAAACAATTAGATTTGTTCCGGAATGTCCTTCAGCGGATCCAGTCCGAGGGATATCATCCACCCTTTGTTCATACGACCAAAAGTGCTGGCGTGCTCACGTTTCCTCCTTCACATTTTACCATGGTCCGCCCAGGTCTAATGCTTTACGGCATCTACCCATCCCTGGAGACGGTAAAGGAGGCGACACTGAAGCCGGCTCTCTCCTGGAAGACAAAAATTATCCAATTAAAAAAGGTGCCCAAGGGATCCAGTATTAGTTACGAGCAAACCTTTGTTACGCGCAGAGAAAGCTTAATCGCCACGCTTCCCGTGGGTTATGCCGATGGCTACAAGCGGCTCCTTTCAAACCGTGGGGCGGTTCTGGTTCGAGGTCAAAGGGCACCGATCGCTGGATTGGTGACCATGGATTTGACAATGGTTGATGTTACCGGTATAGGCGGAGTGCAGCAGGGAGACGAGGTGGTCCTTCTCGGAAAGCAGGGAGAGGATACCATCTCTGCCGGCGAGATGGCCCAGTGGGCGGATTCAATCTCTTACGAAATCCTCACTTCCATAAGCACTAGAGTTCCGCGAATTTACGCAGGGTAAAAGGCGGGATAGAAGACTGTGTCCAAAATCGAAAGGGCTCTGATCAGCGTATCCGATAAGAAGGGGCTTGTGGAGTTTTCCCGTGACCTTTCCAAACTTGGTGTTGAGATCATCTCGACGGGAGGGACGGCAGCCCTCCTTCGGAAAAACAATATTAATGTCAAAGAGGTTTCGGAGGTCACCGGTTTTCCAGAGATCATGGACGGCCGGGTAAAAACGCTCCATCCCAAGATCCATGGCGGAGTCCTGGCTCTCAGAGAGAAGCCCGAGCACCGCGCCCAGATGAAGGACCACGGAATCACCCCCATCGACCTGGTGGTCGTGAACCTCTATCCCTTTGAGGAGACCGTGAAACGCAAGGCACCCTTTGCCGAGGTCGTTGAACAGATCGACATCGGGGGCCCAACGATGATCAGGGCTGCAGCTAAAAACTACGGGCACGTCGCTGTAATCGTAAACCCGGCTGACTACGGCCCGATCTCTACGGAATTGCGCGAACGTAAAGGCG
>JAZFYO010000065.1:0-2717 GCA_036443615.1 Binatia bacterium
CGAGCGACCGTCAACACTTGATCCTTCGGCAGAAATAGAAACTCCGCCTCCGGATCGATGAAGCGCTTGATGAGCCAGGGACACGCCACCCGATCGGTCTTCGCCCCTTCTCGCGTCACCCACTTCACAATCCGCCTTCCTCTCTTCACAATAATAAAAGTGCCTTCGAGGAACGTGGTGCGCCGCCGATTGTGCCCGCGGTGGGCCCGGAACTATGCTCACCCCGGATTGTCAAATGTAGACTTGACCCCTTCGACCTTCGATCCATTCCTTATGCTGTCGTTAGTTAATTCACTTGCGCCGCAACTTGGGGAATCACATGTTCTCGCTCTTCCCGAAGCCGTTCTTGCTCCCTCGCGATATTCGCGCGAAACCACGTGGGTACGAAAAAGCCAATGAGAACTCCGAAAAGGGACATGGCTGTGACTGCAAGCGCTAACGGTGGCACATTGATTTGATGACCGGGAAATAGCGGCTTTAAATACACACCCTGGGTCTGAATTACCGCGACAGTCATCATTGCCACCACGAACGTCAAGACCGCGCAGTCCTTGACGCTGCCGTAGGCTGGTACACGGCCTAATCCTTTCAGATCATCGAGGTTCTCCGGGTATGTCCCAACCCTCATAAGGATAGCGAGTGCGAAGGACGTTACAAAGACTAACACCATCCAGGTCCAGGCCGTCATCCTGAACGGCTGAAAACCGATAACGGCGATCGAGACGGCACTCCCGGTCCCTGCCGCAACAAAACCGGAAACGAATGGAAACGCAAAATATCTTCCTCGCGCGGGTTGTATTGCGAATTGTGGACGCAACCTCGCAATGAGGATTGGGGTTAACGCTACTCCAAGGAAAATCACATCAATCATCAGGGGTCCCCGGAATTTGCCAATGATGAAGTACAGCGGCGGCCCTGTGACAAGGACGAGAAGAACGATTGAAACCATCATTTCATCGAGGGTGGGTGCCGGGCCACCAATTTGTTGTTTCATGCGAAAGCCAAGTGCGTTTAATCTTGTAACTCGTTCATAGTCATTGCGATGTGAGAACAAAGAGAGTCGGCTGAGGAAGTGGTAGATTTCTTTGAGGAGACGCTTGCATTCAGTGCGGAACTGTTCCGTCTCTTGTTCGTCTGAATTGAGGCGAGAAGAGGTACCTCCCCCCTCAAAAGCAGCAACCTCTGATTGCTCCCTAGTCTTTTTGAAGTACTGCTTAGCCTCGTCACGCGTTGTAAAATAACTTGTCCTGAGGACATCCATGCTCCGTTCACCTGTTTTTGGGCCTCTCAAGACGGAAAACGCCTTTGCATATCGTGTCTCAATCGGCTGCGTATCGCGCAATTCGATGCCACCCCTGCGGTCCTCCGGATGACTTCCTAATTCCTCGATTAAGTAGAACAGCACCGAGGCCTTCGTCCAGAGCGATCGAGCGGTGGGACCACTCTCATACGCGACATCCTCTGAATGAAAGCCCTCTGCCTCCAAGGTTTTGCTTACCATACTCAAGACGCTGGCATTGACCCCAAACGGAGCCCTGGCAAGCCGCTTGGTTAAATCCCGGAGTTGGGCGGGAATAAGAGCCCACTGATAAAATCGGTTGCGCACCTCTTCATCTAAACCTCTAAATGGTCGAATGCTTGGGAAAACGAACGCAATGATAAAAGCCTGGATGAGCAAACTGGGGATCAAGATTAGTTGCGCGAAGTTCGATGGTACGCCGAATCCCTCGAGAAGAGCCGGCGTGTGTTTTGCCAGTGTCGGAAAAAGCAGGAAAATCCAGTAAATAACCACGCCGACGACACCATAGCAGGTCCCGAAGAAATAGAACTTCCACTTCGTCGTATTTGAAGAAACAGGCCGAAAGACGTCTGGGTCCGGTGCAAGGTTGCGGCTGCCTTTGACAATCCGCCCCAGGATTGAGTCAATCGCGCCATTTTGGCCTGCGGTTCGACCTACCCATTGCGGGGGGGGTATGCCGAAGCGTCGAATCGTGAGCAGAAAAACGATCAAGGCCCCCAGACAGAATTCAAGGGCTCGGAGGTTTTGTGATACGAAGTCCGCCAGCATCACGTCTCTCCTAATGCGATTTTGACTCTGGAAACCACCGTTGCCCTACGATATCCGTCCGCTCGGTAGCCATGAAACATTAAGCAAGTCAAGCAAGCCCAAGGTCTGGCTCATTTTCTATTCAAAAAAAACGCCTTCGCGGGCCGAGCTCCGCCCGAGAAGGCGTAAGAAGTTTCTGATACGCCAGTGATTGTGCCGGAGGTGGGCCGGGGGGGACTGCTATGGTCACCCCGGTTCCATCTGACCTACCGCTCTCCTATTCCTGTGTCACCTACGCCACAACACGTACGGTCGCCTGAAGGTGGGTCCTTTGTACACCGATTGGTCTCCTCTTTGTCAAGCCTAAACCGTGGTTGTCTCAAGTGAGTTATCTGGACAGCGGATTGAGGAACGTCAAGATTCAAGACCTGATGCCTTTGTGCATGCTTTCAACGGCCTGCTAGCCCGCATTATTCACGAGCGGAGTGCCTTCGTGAATAATGCGCCTACAGGGACGGCCTCGGCCGCACCTGTAGGTTTCGATCCCGCCGCTTGGGCGGGACTCAAGGCTAGCCCTGAGCGACGCCCCGCAAAGGCGGGGCGGAGTCGAAGCCCGGAGGGCGGATATTCACCTCTTCGTGAATAATCCGGGCTAGCTCCCTGGCGTGAA
>JAZFYO010000066.1:0-3562 GCA_036443615.1 Binatia bacterium
GTCCAAAGTCACCTTTAGGGGCTTCATTTTTTTACCCTTCTTGATACCCGTGATGGAGACAACAGCGTTGACCACCTTGCCGCCCGAGACGATCAGCGAGGGATCGGTCTTGGGACTCTTAGCACAGACCTTTTTGTCCTTGGTGATTTTCAGCTTCTTAGTCTTCGGGGCCTTTCCTTTAAACTTGACTACCCCTGTGATACTCCCTCCGTTGCTCACAGCCCCTCCGTCGTAGGCCAACGGAGACGCCAGAGGCAAAACCAGCCAGGCGGCAAACAACATCGCAAACCCAACACTCTTTTTCATAACAGCCTCCTTATCATCCAGGGATAGCCTCAACAATCAAGTTATGTCGAACACAGGGTTTAAATCCCCGTGTTCGACCAATGGGGAGAGCTGCCGCTTCTCCCCTTTGGAAACCCCATCGGCTTTGTACCCGCCTCAAGAGGCGGTGTTTATATTGAATTATATAACCTAAATTAACGAATTTCGCTGCTGCCTCCGTTACCCGCGGAACCAGCCCTACCCAACACCATAATATAATCCCTCAGCGCCTCGATCTGTTTCTCATCCTTTCCCCCAAGGATATCTTCCGGTCCTTCAGGATAGAAGGAGGGCATCTTGGTCCCAGGCTGGACCTTCTGCGGATCCCGCATCCACCTGATAATCCAGTGAGGGTTCAAGCGCCTCTTCGCCAGTGTCAGGTCAGGGGCCCACCCCTCCGGCGGACCTTCAGGCTTCCTGTCCCCCTGCTGGTGGCAGCTCAAACAGTCAAAGTAGTCCTTGGAGAACATAGCGCGGGCTGCCTTTAAATATCCCTCTGGGATCTTTCTTTGATCAAAAAAGACATACGGGATCTTAACCTTGGAAAGGCCATTAAAATAAGATACCAGCAGGTTGGCCTCAACGTCCGAAAATCCAAAGGTAGGCATGCGCACCCGAAGCCATGGGCGCAAGGGAATAGGACTCTTCAAAAATCCAAAAAGCCAGTTGGCTTGAACCTTTTCGCCCTCTCCGTTGAGCGAAGGGGGGGCAAGGGCTGGGTTCTGGTAATATTTTCGGATGAACCCTCCCCCATTTTCGATGATATGGCAGCCAATGCAGTTGTATTGATGCATCAGACGGCGCCCCTCGACGACATGAACGACCTTTTCGCTGCTATCGGCCCTGTAGCGCTCAGGAACCTTCTCCTCACGGAAAGAGGCCAGGAAAACCCGCAAGGCTCTAATATCATCCTCTGCGAAGTTGAACTGGGGCATCACCTGCTCCACTCGGGGAGTGGCATAGCCCCGAGGGGTTTTGAGCTTGTTAAAGGTCCAATCCTCCCAGGTGCTGGCGATGTCTGTCCGATTGCCAAAGAAGAGCTCTTCAAGAAGCTTCGAACCAAAGGTCGTGAGCTCCACACCGATCCGAGACTCCTTTTCCATCCCCGGAATATCGTGGCACCCAAAGCAGCCGTACTTGCGAATCAGGGTCTCACCCTGCTTGATATTTTCGGCCTTGTTGAGGCGCTCCTTGACCCCCGGAATCGGTTTCAAAGGAGAACCCAGGGTCATCAGATATGCCGTTATGGCCAAGGCCTCTTCGTCTGATAGACGCAGGCTAGGCATACGTGTGGCAGGGGAATAACCGCGCGGGTTCTTGAGCCAGTGATAGGTCCATCGGGGACCCACTTTGGCAGCTATCTTTTGCAGGTTGGGGACAATGTCTTTGTTCGTGCCCAGGACCGTCGAGAACTCGCCCTTGGCAAAGCCGTGGCAGCCTCGGCATCCAACGGACTCCACCAGCTCCTTCCCCCTGCCGACGAGCTGCGGATCATGATCCCGGTATCCCTCGGGTAGCGGATGCCTCCCGAGCCACTTCTCTCCCTCTTTCCGTGATACAGACCAGAGGTAGGCAGCAATGGCCACGGCTTGATCTTCCTTGAGGGAGAAGTTCGGCATCCGGGTACGCGGCCGATACTTATGGGGATTCATGACCCACTGTACCATCCAGCTCGGGCTCACCTTCGCCCGCACGCGCCGGAGGCTCGGACCAATCTTGGGAATATTCTCGTATCCCTCAACGAGATGGCAGCCCGTGCAGCCAACCTGCTCAAAGAGTCTCTGCCCGCTGGCCAAGAGGGGGGCATCTTCGAGGCGCTGGTCATCCAGGTGACAGGAGGCACAGCTGGATTGCACTTTCGCGCCTCGAAGCAGCGGATGCTCCCAATAGGCGACCTCCCCATGGGCCTGCTCGACGCTGCTCACCGCCTCCCCCTGCCCTTGGTGACACACGGTACAACCGAACTTGTCCGGGGGATGGGCATTATCTGCCAGAAGAACTTTCCGTCTGGGATGTGTACGGAATGGATTGGGCTCTTTTTCAAAGCCAGCGCGATTAATGGCCATGTGGCAGGTCTGACACCGATCCACACGGGCCACCGGCTCGCGAAAGTTGTTACGGTCGAATTCGGGGAGTACCACCTGCTTAATATTGGGGATCTTAAAGAGTGGAACCTGAGGGGTCGTGAAGTTAAGA
This sequence comes from Binatia bacterium, assembly GCA_036443615.1. Taxonomy (GTDB): domain Bacteria; phylum Desulfobacterota; class Binatia; order UBA9968; family CAXXLF01; genus JACZXR01. The sequence goes on from JAZFYO010000066.1 coordinate 2,521, forward strand.
AACGATATCGATCCCAGCCTGATGAGGGTGGCGTTATCCATAACCTGGTTCCATCTATCCCGCTTGGCGACCAGCTTGGAGAGTTTCCCCTCGAGCTCTTTCTTACGGAACTCGATCTCTTTCTTCTCCTTTTTAATCTGTTCTCGCCTCTGCCGTGCCTCTTCCAGAAAGGGATCGATCTCCTCCTTTTCTTGATTTAGCTCCTCGATCCTCTTCTCATATACCCTGATATTTCCATCAGTCTGGACCGCATGGTCGTACTCATACGAGGCCGCTTCTAAGTTGCTTTTAATAAACTTGACCTTTTGGTCCAGTTCAATAAAGCGGACCTCGGCCTCTATCTCCTGTCGCCTCAGTTCGCTGTACTTGTCTGCCAACTCTACGCCGCTCAGGCTGGCCTGCTCTCCTTCTAATGTCTTCAACAGCTTTTGGTAGGAGGCATCAGCTTTAAGCTTCCTATCCTCTTCCTTATAGGCTGCCTTGGCCTTCTGATAATCCAGCCGGTAGAAATCCGCCTGAATTTTTTTCCAGGGCCGCCTCGTAAAGTTGTCGTCATAGACGGCCCACAAGCCCACAAAGACCAGCAGGATAACGCCCAACAGAAAAACGCTTCCGTAAGACTTCTTTTCCTCTTCTACATCAACACCCCGGACCGCCATCTTTGCCCCCGGTTAAGCCGTTTTCCGCTCTAGTGCCCGGCCCATGGTGAAGAGACCGACCCCGATCAGCGCCAGCACAATCTCCTCAGCCATGGACGCATTCTGAACTATACCCACAAAGAGGGCATAGCCCACATCGGCCATGCCAAGTGCCTGAAGAACCTTTGCCACGTAAAACATCAGATATTAAACCATGGAGTGACCCATATGTACTTCACGTTGAAGGCAAGACGAAGAAACATCTTTACGGGAAGGCCCAACATAATAATAAGAAGCATTGCGATAATGAAAAACCGCACCGGACCCCAGCGAACCATAAACTCTTTCCCCTTGACCCAAATCACCCAGCGATAAAAGGCCCAGGTCGCTACGATGAAATATCC
>JAZFYO010000067.1:0-10361 GCA_036443615.1 Binatia bacterium
CGGCTGGGCATGAGCATCGCCGAGGAGTTGCTGGGGCACTGGTGCGCGCTCTGGTTTAAGAGCCTCGTGCAGCACTACGGTCTAACTGAAGATGAAGCCTTCTATTTTCACCTCCACGCCGAGGCGGACAGCCTCGATGATCATGGTGCCGGGAAGTCGGTTGGGCACGAGGTGATGGGTCACGCTCAGAGTCACCGGTATTTGGCGATGAGGATGTTGGAGGATGGAATAGTGGGACCCGCAGAGTTGCGGCAGTCGATGCTCCGGCAGGGCAATCTGGAAAGTTATCTGAGCTTTCTCGATATGGTTTATTATACTTATCATCCAACCAAGAGGTTGCGCGATGTCGAACAGTTTAGACATTAGTCAACCACAGCGGCTAAGGCTTCCCACGGCGGAGGCCGAAGCAAAGGCTCAAGTGCTCCTGAAGCTCACAGACGATCTCGTAAGTGAGTACATTATGGATCATCCCTTTACGCGCCGGCTAGAGGCAGGAAACTTGCCTTTGGAGGCGATTCAGGCGGCATGTTTGGATTGGTACACATTCCATCGAAAGCTGGCGGCCAGCTTCGCCCGGCTTTACCATCGATTAATTGTAATCTGTAGGACTTACACGGATATTGAAGAGGAGTTCCTGGAACGGATCTCCCACGAATTGACACGCCCAAAGGCAGGCGGACGCACTTTGCTGTTACGCGATTCGGTGATGGCTCTGGGGGTCCCAGAGACTACGCTGAACAACCCACCTCAGGGGGCCGACCTTCGGGGATTCGTGGCTCTTTTTGGCCGCTTGCACTCAGAGGGGACCTTTGCTGAGATTGTGGCCGGCCAGATTGGCAGTGCCTTTGCTCCATATGCACGTCTTTGGCACAACGTTCTCAAGAACCGCCATGGGGTACCCGACCACGCCAATCAGTATTGGGAGATGAACTCGCAGTTGGACAAGGACAAAACCGGCGGGGGCGCTTTGGGAACAAGGTCTGAGAACGCCTACCTATTGCGGCGCGTATTCGAGGAGGGTCTCACAGAGACGCGATACAACTGGAGTGTAGAGTACGCGACGGAGATGGCTGTTAAATTGTGGGCTCTGTTACTGCGAAGTTATACCCGTCGCTTTAAGCTTTAGCGCATGGCACCCTTCCGTGAGGAGAGTCGGTAGGTTACCGCTCAAACCAGGACTCTGAGCTTTCAGAAAAGAAAACTCAGAGGACGACTCTGTTAAGCAGTTATCCGCGTCTCATGTTTCGGACGATACTTCTCGCACAGTTCCTTCCAGTAGGCGGCCTTCTTCTGCGCATTTTCGATAACCGCTTGAGGAACAACGGTGAAGGGCGGTCGGAGCGGTCCCGGTTTGCAATATCCCGCGAAATTCATGGCGAGTTTGCCTCCGGGTTCACGCCAGCTTTCACTCACCTGACCACCGCCACCACCCCTTAGTTCATTGATGATCTGACTCGCTTTTTCATAATCGCCTGCTCCGACGGCGTCACGTAGGGCGAGCACCGGCCATGGGCCCAACCATGAGTCGATAGACCAGCAGCCTGCAGCTCCAAGGAGCGCGTAGGGGTAATACTGCCACTGACTACAAAACATCGCCATTTTGCCTTTGACTGTTTCGATGAGTTGGAGGAAGGCGGGCGTGTTTCGGTGGCTGTCCTTCATGCCGACGATGTTAGGCTTCTGCGTGATTTTTTTGAAAGCCTGTACGGGAATATTCACGCGATGGAGTGGGGGATTATGATAGATCAGGATCCCTAGCTTTGGGAAAAGATCCGCAATGTCGTGATAGAACTGGATAGCATTGTCGACCGTGGACGGAATGTAATAGGGCACCCCTGCGAGAACTCCGTCTGCTCCCGCTTCCTCGACCACCTTCATCTTCTTCACCACCTCCCGAGTGTGAGGGCTGGTGACACCGATGAAAACCGGTACCCGCTTTCTGGCCGCTTCGGTAGTGGCCCGGGTCAAGGTCACAAATTCGTCCCAGAGAAGATTGTAGCACTCTCCAAAGCTCCCGGTGGTTGCGATCACATCAACGCCATCGTTGATAATCCGGTCGACGGCGTCTTTTAGATTATTTACGTCAACGGTTTCTGTGGCCTGTACTGAGCCCCCATTTTCAGTCGTGAATGAGGGCATCATCGCACAAACGCCTTTAAGGTCTTGAGCTCGGATCATAATAATTCTCCTTTCATGGTCCTTTTATTAACGATAGCGGGGCACGTTTCCTAATTGAGCAATTTCCGAGTCAACGTGACCCCAAGAGCGCCTTCAAGCGCTGTTTCACTTTTTCCCTTGATTCTAAGAATTCCCAGCTAGCACTGTCGAAGTAGTCCACGCCGGGACGTGGAATCAATTCTGTCCGCAAAAATGACTCATCAATATCATTACGCGTGGTGGGCTCGTGCCGGGCTCTGGAGTAGATTTCAAGGGCTTCCCTCGAGGCAATCCAGTTGACAAAGACACGCGCAGCGTTCGGATGGGGGGCTTGGTTCAGCAGGGCTACCAACCCTCCACCCACCCCAATGGTAGCTGGAAAGTCATGTAAATCTAAAACCACCTTTAGGGGATAACCCTTCTCCTGAAGCCGTTTCAGCGATCTCTTGTTGGGCTCGATAGAAATAGGATAGGTACCGTCTGCAAGCCACTTTGTCAGCTGACGCCGGTTGTGGGTAATGACTGGTTTCTGATCAATGTAGAGCTTCTTCACGAACTCCTCGCCCAAGCGGAGGTAAAATTTGGCGGCGGCACCGCTTCCGCCGCCAGCAACGGTGGGGTCATCGGCTGAGATTTTTCCCTTCCATTTAGGGTCTAAGAGATTTTTAACCGATCGTAGGTCCGTAGGTTTGACATAGTCGGTGTTGATAAAGATGTCGGTCCCAACGGTACTGAACAGGCGCGGGAAAAACTTCTTCTCGGGATCCATAAAGACGAGTTTCCCCTTCTTCCATTTTGAAGGGTCAACCACACCCGGAAGGATGAGCAAGGGCCTGATCGGACCAAACATCTTTTCCAAGTAGAGCGGGTAAGCAGTCCCGATGCCTCCCAAATAAACATCTGCCGTGTACTTTCCCGCTTCACGCTCACTCCGAAGACGTGCTTTTAGTTTCCTACTGCGAACCCTGATGTACTCGACAGGAATGCCAAACTTGTCCGTGAATCTAGCCAATAGCTTTCGCCGTGACCTCGGATTTCCAGCCATCACTACGAGCTTCCCATCTTTTCTAGCGGCCGACAGAATATTTGCCCACTCCTGCTTCCATCCTTCTTCTTGCGTCATCCCAGGCATACTCACAAAAAGGAACGGCACCACTCCCAGCAGCATGTACCATTTGTTTATGACTGCCATTGTTCTCCCAGAATTTTCACGAGGATCCATTCACGGTAATACCCTTCCTCATCGGCGTGATCTTAGGATCTCCTTCACCATCGCCCCGTACTTTATTCTCGCCGTCGTAACCCATTCCCAACCCATACTGTCGAAGTATTTTTTGTCAGGACGGGGAAGTTGCTCAGGTGGTAGAAATGACTCATCCACATCGTTACGCGTAGTGGGGTAGAGATAACCCCGTGAGAGAACTTCTAGCCCTTCCTTCGAGGCGACCCAGTTTAGAAATACCTGAGCCGCGTTCGGATGAGGGGCGTTGTTCAACAGAGCCACCATTCCGTTCCCTGCTGTTATTCTGGCTGGCAAGTCTGGAAACCCATAGACGATCTTTACCGGGAAACCCTCCTCCTTGAACCGTAGCACGTCACCTCTACCTACGTTGGGAGAGAGCGGATAAGTGCCACGGGCGAGCCAATCCGCAACCTGTCGGCGACTGCGGGTCATGGCCGGTTTCTGATCGATATAAAACTTCTTCACGTACTCCTCGCCAAAATGGTGATACAATATGGCAGCCGTGCTGGCTCCGCTCCCGCTCCTGGGATCCAGCACAGAAATTTTTCCCTTCCATTTCGGATTTAACAGATCATTGGCACTACGTATTTCCTTAGGGTTTACATGATCCGTATTGATATACAAATTTGCACTGACAACATTAAACAGGCGCAGGATATACTTTTCCTGTGGATCAATAAACCACAGTTTCCCCCGCTTCCACATAGAAGGATCCAGCACTTCCGGTAAGAGTAGCATGGATCGAAACGGTTCAAGCATTTTTTCCGCGTAAAGAATGTTGGCCATGGTAGTGGCACCACCGAAAATAACATCTAGAGTGTACATTCTAGCTCGACGCTCAGCTCTTAGCTTGCCAGCCGTTTGACTGGTGCGTGCACCAATGTACTCGAGTGTGATGCCAAATTTCTTTTTAAATGCAGCCGGTAGCATCCGGCGCACCGTTGCATGAGGAGAGGCCGCCACCACGACCTTGCCTTCTTTTCTTGCCGCTGTAAGAATTTCATTCCAACTGTCGTTCCAATTCCTTTGCTGTCCCCAGGCGGAGACGGCAAAACAAATTGACGCCAGCAGGCACACTATCATTTTCATTTTGAACCGCCTCCTCTGCTCTTCATCTCACTAAGTCAATGCCCGTGAGGTGTCATGATTGGAGCGCGAAAGGCAACTTTTAGTTGGTCCAGTGTAATTCGACCACCCTTAGAAGCCTGTGGCTGAAACTCCATTCTGCTTGTAGCTCCTTGTTTTCGATGCCGGCCTGCTCAACCTCTGACCGTACCTTAATCCGGTTAAAAATGACCCAAATTCTTTGCGGTCAAATCAGACACTTGGAACAGCTAGTCTTTCTCCTTCTCCGAAAACCATTCGCTGGGCAATTCGCGTCCAAAGCCGCTACGTCTTGCCTCCTCCACGACCAAGGCACCTAGGTATGCAAGGTGTGGACCTGACGGCGTACTGATAAAAAAACAGCTGATCTCATCATCGCGCTCTCTCCCAGAGCGCTGACCTAGGACAATGTCCGGCAGCGGCACGCGCCGAGCCTGGCTTTGAGGGAAGTATCCGCCCTTGGTCACCCACTCTCCAAAGGCAAGATTTCCACCTTCCTCTTTATCCTGATCACCCATGTAGAACCTGTTAGCGTGAATCTGCTTGCTCCAGTAACTCGGATCTCCGTTTTGAGGACGACCACTTTCGATGATGAGGTTACACCTTCTGTAGCCCGCCTCGTCGAGTTCGAAGGGGCGGACCAATGTGATATGCGTTCCGGATTCCAATAAGTTGCCGTCAATGACCGATCCGACGGCATCCGTCACTGCTACCACCTGATCGCTCCCCCTTAGGGCATCCGCGGCAGCTGTGACCGGCTCAATGGGACAGGCTATCCGATCTCTCATCTTAGCGCAGAAGGCCTCACGGTGATCGCGGTTCGGGCTAAACACCCGGATCCGCGAAATATCACGCACAAGACAATGAGCCAACACGGCCGACTCAGCCTGCCACCCTGAGCCGATAATAACCAAGCTATGGGCATCAGCTCGCGCTACGTACTTCGACACCAATGCCCCCGTCGCCGCCACTCGGCGACGCTGGATTTCTGCGTCGGGGATGATGGCGGCCAGCTCACTGGTGTCCGTGTCGAACAGAAGAATCAGTCCAACGTACCTTTTGCCAGGCGCCGCAGGGATTTTCCTCCGGCGCAAGCTCCCGTGAGATTTTTCGAAGAGCAGATTATCCGACATGATCCGAAGCGCTGCCATCTTTTTAGGGCGCGAAATTCCATCGCGAGTTTCAAGCTTATAGGCCCCGGGAAAGCCCGAGGCTTGCTTTTTGGGCATCACAACAGAAGTTGCAGGCCGAGCCACGGTGTCTCCTGCTTCGCCCGCCCGCACCGCCTCCTCCAACAACTGGATACAGGACTGCATGTCGAGGACTTGGGCTACATCGTTGTTATCCAGAAGTAACATGTCCAGTCCCCCTATTCAGAAATTTGTTCCAAAACAACCGCTAGGGAGCCTACGAAAGCCCTCTCGAAATCCAAAGAGTCCTTAGCCCCCTCCAGGATTTGTCGTCGGGCTTCTTCGGTTCCGGCATACTTTTTAAATACCCCCTCCATCATGTCAGAGTGGGCTTCGTCCGCGACCAGGTGCACATCCTGTCCAGGAATGTCTTCCAAGAGCTTGCGGAGTTCGTCCGTATATCTCTGCGCGCTCCGGACCGCTCCACCCCCCCCTTTCACAATCCGATTATTATTCGCTCTTTCCAGAATCGTCGATCCTGTAAAGGCCTTAAGCCAAAGAGAATGTTTGGCTAATTCTAACCAGGCACGAAGAGCGGCTTTACACCCTGGGATCAACTCGGCATTAAGGATCTCTTCTTCAGTAAGTCCTGTAACCTTCATGGTCTTACGGAGGGATGTGGTTAAATGATCTCCACCAAAGCGTGGATCCAAGATCATCTCCTCTTTTTCGTGCTCCCAAATGAGCCGCTTGACATCGGGCGGGCTCGCCCCCTGCACATACCCCCAACAGTCTCGGCGATTCCTGGTGAAGTGAAACCGGTGAAGGAACCTTACCTTTGCCCTGGGAACGGTCATAGGAAATGAATACCAACGCCCTGCCTCTGGCGTATTATGGTGTTCAATGACCATTCGGTCGAGAGTCTCTATAAGTTCCATTTTATTGTCTCCTTTTTTCAGGTCGTCGCTGTTTTACTCCTAACCACTGATCCCTCGCGAAATAAAATTATGACGTTACCTACAACTTCAAGGCCACCCGTCAAAAGTCACGGCCATGGCCTTGTTACCCGTTTTACCCGCGTATGATATAAGAATCCGGTATTGCCCGCAAGGCACCATAATAACTTGAAAACACACGCCTGAACGTGATTGTGAGACACGACTTTCCGAGGCAAACCAGACTGGCTACGGTTAAATCCGTAAATCGCGATATACATCGAAGAAGAGACCTGTCGTCATGGGTTTAGGCCTTCCGTTTACAGTTTCACCTTGCTTTAACCATCCTCTTCCCCGTTGAGCCGGATAGTCTTGACAATGATTTTAGAAATAGGTAATAATCCGCGCACAATTAGAGGCTACAAAATTTTAATGATGGAGGGAAAGACATGGCCGATGTTGTTAAGAAAAACGAGTGGTCACTGTGGCGGCGCAAGCATCAACTCATCCAGGAGCTTGCTGAGATAGAGGAGATTATCAACAAGGAGCGGGCGCAGGATCGCCATATCATGAAGAAGGCCGATATTAAGTGGACGGAGCGCCATCAGATGGGGATGGTCAGTGAGGGCAGGCGGATGGCTCCAGTTATGAGCCCACGATTAGGCTTCGACTGCCATAATTTTGTTGTCTTCATGAGCGAGAGACCGCCGGGGGAAAACTTGGGCGCTTATCACACCCATGGGGAAGCCGTCAAGTATTACTTATCGGGCAGCGGTGTTGAGATCATCGGAGATAAGAAATACGAGGTGGAAGCTGGAGATGTTTGCTTTATCCCCGCCAATACTTGGCATGGGACTCAGAACCCGAACAAAGAGCCCTTAACTTTCCTGGCGGTGGTTATGGACAGTCTCGTCATCAAGCCTAGTTTCCTTCTTCGAGACGATGTGAAGGAAAAGACACCGTTACCATAAAAGGCACAGCGAGCCCCTTGCCTATCCTAAAAAGTGCCCTGCGCCATGGAAGTCGATCCCTAGGATCTTAAGTCTTGCTTTTTTTGATCCAGTACGGCTTGCCCCGGGGCACTCCTCAGCTTTGAGCAACTTCAATGCCCAGTTTCGCTTGGGCCTGATGAAGCGGCTCTAACCTGAGCACCTTTTCTACGCTCACCCTGTCGGAAATATTCCCCGCCTCCCTCTGCTCTCTGATAGCCTGCGCAACTCCCTCCACAGGCAAGGAACCATCAGTGGCCAACCTATTCGTCACATGTTTGAGGATGGTCGGGAAGTTGTCCCGGTCCACATCATTGTCTAAAAAACCGGCCTTTTCCACTAGTGCCCTCGTCTCATTATCATTTCCTCGATCCACCAAAAACCTGCTAGCCTTTATATAGGCCTTTAAAAAAGCCGTTAAGGTATCTTGTCTCCCATTAACTAGTTTCCCGGTTGCAACAACGACCCGATCCTGGCGGGGAGGGAAGAGCTTTTTCGTGTCAGCCAGTATAGGATAACCTCTATTGCTCCATTGTTCTGCCTCCCAAGGTAGAACATTAAGGAGAAGTCTCTCACCGCTCAAGAAACGTTTCGCACTGTACACAGGGTCATGCATAAATTGAGGAGTGGTATGAACTATCTTTACGTCCGTCCCCCATTCCAACCCTCCCATCCTCACGATGTGCTTGAGTTGCTGTATGGTTTCTCCGTCCTCTTTGATGTGAAGGGTCTGGCCTTTCAGATCTTGAATGGATTTCATCCACTTCTGGCCGAAGATGACAAAACTGTGCATTTTCCTCCTGGGAGCAACGATGTAGATATCAGCCCCCTTGTCCTGGGCAGTCAGGACTCTGTGAATCAAGGGGTCCATAGCTATATCAATTAAACCACTAATCAACGCCTCCACCTGAGCTTTTTCATCATTCGCAAACGCAATCAACTCCACATCTTCTAGCCCCTCTTCCCTAAAGTACCCCTTCTCCATGGCTACGAGACCTAGCACCACATGGTTCCACTCGTCGTGGGCAGTACTAATCCTTAACCTGGAATGGAGCGTGACCTTGCGCGTCGAGGGCGTTTGCAACCAACAGGAACATTTCGAAAAGGCTACCATTACGGTTCTCCTTTATCTATTTTTTGCCTATTAGCTGGTAGGAGGAGGCTCCAAAATTGGAGCCACCGTCCCCCTAACGAACGTAGCGTGCGGATTTCCCGCACTACGCTCTACAAGGAGGTTGCCGACGATGTCGGGCTGTGAATTCACGGTAGAAGTCCCTTCTCAGCGCATAGAGTCGAACGAGCCCAAGTTGACCATAGAGATACTGATCCGGGTAACGTCGCCAGTAGGTATTGCGCCAGCGCTTTGCCCTATAGGCTCGCACCCGTCGTGCTACCCACTGATCCTGCCGATCCAGCACCCCGCTCGACTGTGCTCGCTTAAAGTACTCACCCCAGCCACGTAGGTACTCATTGAGCCGATCCACCATCACTGGAAAGCTCACTCCCGCTGTGCGCCGTGTGAGTTTGCGCACCTTCTCCCAAAAGCGCTCAAGCACCTTCGGGCTAATGTAGACATTGAGGTGACCTTTCACCGCGATGAGCCGATACCCAAGGAAGTCCACTCCTTGATGTATGCTCGCGAGTCTGGTCTTCTTTGGGCTCAGCTGCAGCCCAAGCTCCTCCAACACCCCCGCTACTCGCTCCAAGGCCTTTCGTGCCCCGGCTGGGGTGCGACTCAACAACCGCACATCATCAGCGTACCTCACAAATGCTACATCTTCGGCCTCCAAGGCTCGGTCCAGCTGCCCCAGGTAGATATTCGCCAAAAGTGGACTCACTGCCCCACCTTGGGGTGTCCCTGCCTTTGGCCGCACCAGCTTGTAACCATCCTGGATCAGTGCCTCTACAAACAGCCGTATCAGCCGCAGTACGCTCCCATCAGCTACCCTCTCTGCCACCGCATCAATCAGGGGGGCTCATGTGGAATACTATCGAAAAACTTCTCAATATCCACATCCACAATGTAGAGCTGGCCAGCCCGCACCTGCACGTAAAGCTCACGCAGAGCACTAAAGCAGCTCTTTCCTGGTCGAAACCCGTGACTATGAGGCGAAAAGTCTGCCTCAAAGACCGGCTCCAACACCCGAAGCACTGCCTGCTGGACCACTCGGTCCCTTACCGCCGGAATCCCCAAAGGCCTCTGACTCCCATCCGGCTTGGGAATCAGCACCCGCTTGACCGGGAGCGGTCGATAAGTGCGCGCCCGAAGTTCCGAAACCAGCTCACAGAGATTCTCCTCAAGTCTCTCCCCGAATTGCTCCACGCTGATCCCATCGACTCCGGGTGCCCCATGGTTGGCACGCACCTCTTCATAGGCAGCTCGAAGCCGCCTGAACTCCAGCACCTGCCCCATGAGACTATGGATCTTCCGCCGCTTCTCCATCAGCGAGCTACGAAGTTCCGCGTCCCGATGCCCTTCGGACCTGAAGACCAGCGTCTTTCCCTTAAGGAACTTGCCTCGTCCCCTAAGCCCTACTCATCAGTCTGCGATCCTCCTCGCTCCCTCCTTGTGGTCTCCCTTCACACCAGCAAGAGTCCCTTTCGGCCCTCTTTCTGCCCCGCGCTCCTAGACGCAGGTCCCGCTGCTCTCACAGCGGTTCGCAACTACTACGAAGACCCTGACTTCTCGCCGTGCATCGGCAAGGCTTTTCGGTCTCTGCCTTATAGCCCCGCCTATCCCTCCGGCTCTTCGGCCCTACGGCATGAACTCCATCAACAGGAACACGACGAGATCTCCCCAGGT
>JAZFYO010000068.1:0-3385 GCA_036443615.1 Binatia bacterium
CGCTCGCCCGGACGCGAGGCCTATCCTGGGGATGTCTTCTATATCCATTCCCAGCTCATGGAGCGGGCAGGGAGATTGCGACCTGAACTCGGTGGTGGAACCATGACATTTCTCCCCATTGTGGAGACCCAGCAAGGGGATGTTACTGGCCATATCCCGAGCAATCTTATCTCTATCACGGACGGCCAACTCTACACGAGTGCCAGCATTTTTAATGAGGGGTTTAAGCCAGCCATCGATTTTGGTCTTTCGGTTTCGAGAATCGGGAGCAAGGTCCTGTGTGAGGCCATGAAAGAGCTCAGTCAGAAACTCAGGTTGGACTATGTGCAGTATAAGGCCCTCCTGCGTTTGACCAGCGTGAAGGCTAGCCTCTCCACAGAGGCCGAGGCCCGCCTCAGGAAGGGAGAAGCCATGACGCAAATCTTTATGCAGGAGAAGAACCGTCCTGTCTCTTTAGAGGAACAGATCGTTCTCCTCTACGCGCTGAAGAGCCATGTCTTGGAGGGATTGGAGCCGTGGGGATGGAAAAAGTTTAAGGGGAGGATCTTCTCCTTTTTGCTCAAGACACGATCGCCCCTTATCAGAGAGATCGGTACCGAGCAGCGGCTGACGGAGCCACTCAAAGAGCGGCTCGATGAGGGATTCGATGAATTCGTTAAATCGCTGGGGTCTAAAGAGGTATCATGAGTAAGAGCGTCATCCTCCGCCTTAAAAAGGAGCTGCGAACGACGACTGACCTTATGGAACTAGTTGATGCCCTCAAACGGGTAGCCGGTTCGCAGTTTCACTCACTTGATCAAAAACGGGAGCGTGCGGGTTGGGCAACGGCCGATATGCTATCTGAGGACCACGATCGAACCAGTGAACAGGCCTGGCAGGAGCCGAGCTCGGCAATGGCCATTGGCCGCTCCGAGGCACAAGGCCCATCCCTTTTCTTGAGGGTCGTCTTGGAAGACTTCTTGCGCCTGATCCCTCCGCACCAATGTCGGCATCCGTTTCTCGAGCGACCCTCACCACCGCTGGGCATCATCATCGTGACCTCGGATGAGGGGTTTTTGGGTGGGTTGAATGCGGCGGTCATTCAAAAGGCCCTCTCAGCCCGTGGTGGTCAGCAAGCCGAGTTGATTGTGCTTGGTGAGCGCGGGAAGATTTACTTCAGGGATCTCAATGAGCCGTTCACACATTTTCCGGGAGTGGGGGAGCATATTACCCCCCAGGCGGTGGAGAGGCTGAGGGACTACATCGTTACGCAGTATCTCCGTGGGACGTTTGCCCGAGTGTTGGTCTTTTATCCACGACCTCATTCCTTCACCCACCAGGAGGTGGACTGTTTTCAACTCCTCCCCTATGAGCGACCATCACAAAGACCTGATGTGGCCTCCTCACATTCGACAGAGATTATCTTGGAACCGTCAGCCTATTCGATTATCGAGTATCTCATGAAGCTCTGGCTGAGCAAAAGGATCCACGAGGTCTTCTGGCAGAGCAAGCTCTCAGAATTAGCTGCCCGCGCGATGCATCTGGAGACAAGCCTTCAGGGGATGGGGGAACAGAAGAAAAAGCTGACCATACAATATTTTCGCAACGTGCATGAGGTAACTGACGCAAGTATTCGGGAATCCTATGCCGGAGTGGTGGCTCGGAAAAAAGAAGTTATACGGAGTCACACATGACACAGCTTGGAAGAGTGATTTCCATTCAAGGTCCTACTGTAGAGGTCAAGTTCGATCGTTCCAGTATGCTCCCTGCCATTCATGAGATTATCGAGACCCACACCTATGATGGGCAGAAGGTCGTCCTAAAAGTCGAAGAGCATCTGCAAAACCATGTGACCAGGTGTATCGCTCTGACCTCCACCATAAATGTCCCACGGAACGCCCAGGCAACCGCGTTGGGCACTTCGCTACGGGTGCCTGTGGGCAAAGAGATGTTTGGCCGCGTCGTCAATGTCATGGGTGAACCGATTGACAGGAAAGGAGAGGTCGAGGCGAAACTGAGGCTTCCCATCCGAAACACAGTGGGGTCTCTCAATTTGAACCTTGACGGTATCGGCGGAGACGAGTGCGAGATTCTGGAGACCGGGATTAAGATCATCGACCTCTTGTATCCGCTGGTCAAAGGCAGCAAGTCGGGCATTCTGGGCGGTGCCGCATTGGGAAAAAGCCTCCTGACTCTGGAGGTGATTCACAATGTTGTCGAGAGACATCAAGGGGCCTGCATCTTTACTGGCGTGGGCGAGCGCATTCGAGAGGGCAATGAGCTATACCACGAACTCGAGAAAAACAAGCTCTTGGATAAGGTAAGCATGGTCTTCGCGCAGATGAACGAGCCACCAGGGGCACGATTTGAGGTCGTCCTGACCGGCATCACCATGGCTGAGCATCTCCAAGCGCAGAAACTAGATGTCCTCTTTTTTGTTGATAACGTGTTTCGGTTTGCCCAAGCCGGTGCGGAGCTCTCAACGCTCCTGGGGAGGATTCCTTCCGAGACAGGCTATCAACCCACGCTCTTCTCAGAGATGGGTGATTTTCAAGAGCGGATCCGCTCTCGCCCGGAGGGGTCCATCACAGCTATTGAGGCGGTCTTCATGCCCGGAGACGATCCGACTGATCCAGCGGTCGTCTGTATCTTTAGTTACCTCGACTCGATCATGGTATTATCTCGAGAGCGTGTTCAAGCCGGTCTCTATCCCGCTATTGATCCCCTCAGCTCTTCCAGTGTCCATCTGGATCCGGATGTCGTCGGACAGAGACACTTTGAGATTGCTGAGGAGGCCTTGAAGGTCTTCCATAAATATGAAGAACTCAAACGCATCGTTATGGTCATCGGGGTTGACGAGCTGTCCAAGGCAGATCGGCTGATCTTCGAGCGGGCCAAGAAACTGCAAAATTTCCTGACTCAACCCTTCTTTACCGCAGAGGCCTATACAGGGAAAAAGGGAGAGTACGTCCCTGTCGCTGATACATTAGAGGGTTGTGAGAAAATCCTCTCCGGTCATTTAGACAATCAACCAGAAGAAACGCTCTACATGATTGGGGCCTTGGAGCCTCTTAGAAGGCCTTCGAACTCTGTGAAGCCTAAGCTTGGAGAAATGTTACTTGAAAAGAAGCTCATTACTCTAGAGCAATTGGAGAAGGCCCTTCAAAGACAGCAAGGGACTGGTGAACTTCTGGGCTCGGTCCTTGTGCACATGGGGTATATTACAGGGGCCAATCTCGTTAAGGCCCTTTCCGAACAGCGGAGCCACCAGGAAGGTCCGCCGATGCGCAGGCTTGGCGATATCTTGGTTGGAAAGAGGCTGATCACCCCTGAACAGCTAGAGCGGGCCCTTCAACGGCACAATGAGAGCGGTGAATTCCTGGGCTCGGTCCTTGTCCATATGGGG
>JAZFYO010000069.1:0-5483 GCA_036443615.1 Binatia bacterium
ATGGGCCTTTGCCTATCTGTTATCAATTACTTAACCTAACCTTCTATCTTTACGAGAGCATTTAGAATCGGGTGACTCCCTTTTTCGGGGCAGTCCCCCTCGCCCACAAATACTGCTCCGAGGGGAGTGAGACGGAAGGCCGCGGGCACCTGATCGTGGAGGTTCCGTCAGGCCCAGACCTGAGGAGTAAGTAGCCTGGGGCATGATAGGGTGGGGCCTTCAAAGCACAGTCCCATTGCCCGCGGGCGAATGGCTCGTTCCCCATGGAGAGGCAAGGCCGACGGGGCAAGCACCCTTGGCACCAAACATTGAGTGTAAGCTTCCGAGAGGGAGGAAGCGTGGAGGCCTGAGGAACTGGAGCGAGATGGTTGGTACAGGCCACGACAGTTGGAGAACCAACACGAGGGGGTTTGGGGGGGTGGCCCTCAAGGCAGTAATCTATTTCCTCAGGCCGGAAGGCTTACTTCCTCGAGGAGTATGGATTTAGAGTATGCCGAAGGGGCCTGAACCTAGAGGTTCCGTCAGGCCCAGACCTGAGGAGTAAGTAGCCTGGGGCAGGATAAGGTGGGGCCTTCAAGGTACAGTCCCATTGCCCGCGGGCGAAAGGCTCGTTCCCCATGGAGAGGCAAGGCCGATGGGGCTTGCCCCTCAGCGGGAGTCGATGGGTCTCTGCATTGGACAAGGAAAGATCCGCTTTGCTCCTAGAGGTCGTAAATCGGGGTATGGAGGGCGATGTGCTTCCCCATGGCAATGGCGCGGATAATATCGGCACGGCTCACAATTCCTACCAGCTTTCCCTGGCGCAGCACAGGTACTCGATTAAACCTATGTGCAGCGAGGAGTCTTGCGATTTCCTCCACCTCGGTTTCTTCATTAACGCTGACGACATTTTTGCTCATGATCCCTTTTACCTGTTTTCCGCTTTTGGCAACAACATCAGCTTCCGAGACAATCCCCATGACCTTACCCCTCTGGTCGACCACTGGGACCCCGCTGATGTTATTTCCGCTCAAGGTCTTTGCCAGGTTCTTTACGGTGGTAAGGGGCATGACGGTGATTACCTTCTTGGTCATAATATCTTTGGCTACCATGGATGTTCCTCCTAATCTGAATCCTAATCTAAATTCCTTCTGTCAATAACGCCGCTAGGTCTCCAACCCTACAGCTATAACCCCATTCGTTATCGTACCAGGCAAGGATCTTTGCCATTTTTCCTTCTAGCACCACTGTGGATAGGCCATCAACAATTGCAGAGGCCGGGTGACCACGAAAATCGCTGGAAACCAAGGGCTTCTCCGTGTAATCCATTATCCCTTTAAGGTTGCTGCTGGCCGCATTCTTGAGCGCGGCATTAATCTTTTCCGCCGACGTGGACTGTCTAAGATTCACAACGAGATCGACCACAGATACGGTAAGTGTAGGAACCCTCAGGGAAAACCCGTCCAGTTTACCATGCAGATCGGGTATCACCTCCCCGATGGCGCGAGCGGCACCCGTCGTTGTCGGGACGATGTTAGCCCCGGCTGCGCGGGCACGTCTGAGATCTTTGTGCATCAAGTCTAAAATGCGCTGGTCGTTGGTGTACGCATGCGTCGTGGTCATGAGTCCTCTTTCGATACCGAACTTTTCATGAATTGTTTTTACTACAGGGGCCAGGCAGTTCGTGGTGCAGGATGCGTTGGATATAATACTGTGCTTTTTTGGGTCATAGTCATTTTCGTTGACTCCCAGTACTACCATTATGTCCACGTTTTTGGCAGGGGCCGTAATGAGAATCTTCTTTGCCCCAGCGTCCAGGTGAGAACGCGCAGTGAGCCCATCGGTAAAGACCCCTGTAGACTCTATGACGAGATCCACTCCAAGTTTTTTCCATGGAAGCCTGGAAGGGTCCTTCTCGTTTAGAACCACGATGTTCCATCCGTCGACTTGAAGCGTTCCTTCACCTATTTTGAGTGGACCGGGGAAGGTCCCGTAGGTGGAATCGTACTGAAATAGGTGCGCGTTGGTTTCCAGGTCGGCCATGTCGTTTATCGCTACCACTGAAAGCTTTTTTCTGTGGCGCTCGAGCATGGAACGGAGACACAAACGGCCGATTCGGCCGAATCCGTTGATACCTATACGAGTTGTCATTGAATAATCCTCCTCGAAATACCGGAATTTTTCATCTGATCGTAACCTTTTTTCAACGCAAGGGGGGGCAAGGAATACTGTGACTAGCCGGTGTCAGGGCTTGTAAAAGGGGAGGCGTGAGACAACAGCCGGAATTCTTTTTCCATTAGAGTGGATCGTTGCTTGGGTTCCCTGCGCTATGTGCTCGCGCTGAACATAGCCCAGCGCTAAAGGGCATTTGAGAATTGGAGAAAAGATAGAGCTCGTCACCTCCCCGACCTGGCTCTGTCCGCCATAGATGGCATCTCCTTGCCTTGCCGCTTGATCTCCTTCAAGGGTCAATCCAACGAGTTTTTTATTGACATGGCCACGCGAATTGATTCGCTCCACAACCTCTTGGCCCAGGTAGCACCCTTTTTGGAAGCTCACTGCGTTGTCCAACCCGGTTTCGAGTAGCAGGTTATCCTCGCTCATGTCGGTTCCGTAACGAGGAATTCCTGCCTCAACTCGGAGCATTTCTTGGGCCTGACAACCTACCCAACGGATGGAATGGGCCTTGCCAATTTTCTGGATAGACAACATCAAAAGCAGTAAATCTTTTTTCTCTATGATAAGGTCATACCCCTTTTCACCTGTGTGACTGGCATGTACTACCCGAAATCGTGCATTGGCGGCCGTAAACTCATCATGGCTGAGCTCCGTTGAGGGGAGCTTGTTGGTTTTCAAGAGACCCTCCAGGAGATGATCCGACTTCGGACCCTGGACAGAGACGATTCCGTATCGATCCGTCAGATCGTTGATCTCGACCTCATCGGCAATCAGGTATCGGTTGAGATGGTTGACGACCTTTTCCTTTAAGGCCTCCCAGAGGTCTATGAGAAGGTAGTCCTGCATACAGAGGATCCTTATATCTGCCTGGATTTTCCCGTGGATATCCAGGACTGCCGCATGTGTCCCTTGACCGGGGGAAAGGATCTCGACATTGTTGGAGACCATGCCTTGGAGATAGGCAACACGATCGGGCCCTGTGAATTGAAGCAGACTACGGTGACAGAGGTCGAGCAATCCCACGCAGGATCGGACCGCCTGGTATTCCAGGAGGGATTCGCCAAAATGAAGAGGAAGGGACCACCCGTCCTCCTGCTCGAAGTGAGCACCGTTGTCCCGGTGTAGTTCCGCCAGGGAAGAGCCTTTGGCCATTAAATAATATATATATAGGTACGGGCCTAATGGCAATCATCTGTTTTGATTGGGTCCGTGGTCTCCTGAAACGATAGGAAGGGGATATTGGAGTGAGGGGCGATGACTAAAGTCAAACATGACATTGATCTCCGTAAGTTGGAAGTTTTCTATTGGGTTGCTGAGTTGAAGAGTTTCTCTCTTGCTGCGGACCATCTGTCTCTGCGACAGCCTACGATTAGTGCCCATATCCATGAGCTAGAGACCAAGCTGGGATCAAAGGTCCTTAACCGAGTTGGCGGAGAAGTGACTCCCACCGCGCTGGGCCAAATTCTTCTGGAGCGCGCCAAGGCCATACTGGTCTTGAAGAGGGAAACCCTTGCCGCCGTGGACGGGTTTCAGGGGAAGGTCAAAGGAGAACTCCTGGTAGGCGGCAGCAATATACCTGGGGAGTATATTCTCCCTGGAAAACTCGGAGCCTTCATTCAGAAGTATCCGGATGTGCAACCGGTTCTGCGAATCGGTGATTCTGCAGGAATCGTCGAGGAAGTTCTGGACGGAAAGGTAGAACTTGGATTCGTCGGTATCAAGGGAGACGACCACCGGCTATCCTTTCATAGGACCTGGAAAGATCAAATGGTATTGGCCATTCCCAAGGACCATCCGTGGGGCCGACTCGAGTCCATTGACTTGAAGGATCTACGAAAGGGGTGTTTTATTTCCCGTGAGAGAGGATCGGGGACGTTGCGCTCCTTTCGAAAGCTTATCGCGCGAAAGGGGCATGAGCTCGACAAGCTACTCAATGTGACTATGGTGCTGGGCAGCACAGCGGCAATCAAAGAGGCCCTCATCGCCGGGCTGGGCGTTTCCATTCTCTCGAAAACATCCATCCACCGAGAAATCGAGGATGGTCTCCTAAAAGAGGTCCCCATTCGTGGTCTAAAGTTGGCAAGGGACTTCTTTCAGGTCTTTCATCGCACCCGCCTTCTTTCTCCCGTCTCACAAGCGTTCATCCACTTTCTTAAGCAGCAGCCGTAAATCGTGTAGGCATAATTATAGGAAGGTCCGACGGACTTACCGGTCCCATAGAAATTTTCTATTTGACAGATAGAAAAAAACATTATTAAACAGTACCTATCTTAGATGAGGGAGGAGTCCGATGATGAGAGGAGTCCGATGATGAGAGGAGTCAGATGATGAAAAGACAGCTCTGTCTGGTAGTTATCATAGCGCTGATCTTTGTTTGCGGAGATGTTTTTGCCCAGAAATCCTTGAAGGAACTCAGGGTCTCGGTCATACCTGACGAAAATCCCCAGGAACTGCTGCGCATCTATACCCCGTTCACTGATTATCTCTCCAAAGAGATCGGCCTGGCGGTTAAGTTCTATCCCGTGGTGGATTATGCAGCAACGGTGGAAGGGCTGGCGGCAGGAAGGTTGGATTTGGTCTGGTACGGTGGCTTTACCTCAGTCCAGGCAGCCCGGAGGGCGAAGGGTGCGACAAGGATAGTGATGCGCAAGGAAGATGCGAAGTTCAAAAGCAAGTTCATCACCCGCAAGGAGACAGGCATTCGCACCCTGAAAGATCTTAAGGGAAAGACCTTCACCTTCGGGAGCGTTAGCTCCACGTCCGGGCACCTGATGCCGCGCTATTTCCTGCTTCAGGCGGGTATTATTCCGGAAAAGGATTTCGCAAAATTCAGCTTCAGTCGTGCCCATGACGCCACTGCGCTGTGGGTAGAGGCGGGTAGGGTCGATGCCGGGGCCCTAAATTTCCTGGTATGGGACAAACTGGTTAAAAACAAGAAAGTAGACACGAGCAAGGTCACCGTATTTTGGACAACCCCTCCCTATGTGGATTACGTATGGACGGTCAGGGGCGGGCTCGAGAAGGATTTGCTCAAGAAGATTTCTAAGGCATTTCTTAAGCTTGATTATAAAAATCCTAAACACAAGAGACTTCTCGATCTGCATCGAACCAAAGGGTATATCCCGGCCAAAGACTCCGACTGGGAGGGTATCGAGAAGGCAGCAGTTGCGGCAGGTCTTTTGAAAACAAACTGAGACGCCGGGGTGGACTGTGTATCAGTATCGGCTTGAGGAGGTGGAAAAGGTTTATGGTCGTCATCAGGTGGCTGTCGATGGGATCAGCCTCGATGTGAAAAACGGGGAGAGGGTGGCCTTGATCGGGCCCAG
>JAZFYO010000070.1:0-11787 GCA_036443615.1 Binatia bacterium
AGTGTCTCCACCTCGCAGTGACTCATTAAAGTAGGCGGCACTGATTCGCCCCCGCGTATTCTGACTGAATATTTTACGGAACTCTCCTATAATCCCCACCCGGGCACGCGTATCAACATTAAACGTAAAGGTTGCGTCAGTGCTCTTGGAGATGGCCCAGAAAAAAGGCTGCTGGAATCTGAATCCCTCTTTCGATGAAGAACCGAAATTGGGGAAGAGCAAACCGCTTTGCCGCTCGGTCCTTAGAGGGAAATACCCATACGGGAGGTAGAAGACCGGGATGTCATACACATGGAAGGTTCCACCCTTGATCGTCCCCACTCCCTCCCGGCTAAGATCGATTTCCTCAGCGGATATTCTCCAAGAAGGGGGGCCGTCCTCACAGAGGCAGGTTGTAAAGGACCCTTGATCGATTTGATAAGCCTGTCCGGCAAACTTCTGAAAACGCTTACCACTCAGGCTGAGATTGCCCTTTTCTATAAAGATTTCCCCTTCTTCGATTTCGCCTGTCTCCTCTTCGAGGTTCAGGCGGAACGCATCTGCCTTCATCCTCCACTTTGGACCAACCACAGATACGTTTCCCTTGGCCTCTATCTCCTGGGTCGCTCGTTTGACCTTCAGCTCGTCGGCCTTGAAGATGGTCTCGCCCCGTCGGACCTCAACGTTCCCTTTGGCCTCGATGACCGCACCCTGATCCGTGGACTCTACCTGATCCGCCGTCACCTTGATTTCTTCTTCCTCCCCCTGCCCCACCGATTGGGCCGCCTGTGCCAATTGTAGCTCCTCGCTTTCCTTCTGAGGGCTTCCCATAGAGACTGAACCTACAGCTGGTTCCTTAGAACTGATTTCCTTGGGAAAGACGGTAACAAGCAATTGAGATAGGTCTTCTAACCACGCCACCTGATAGGTCGCGGGACGGAGGAGCTGAACCTGTATATAGGATCCCTCCTTTTCTCTCCCCAGGTTGACCGAGCGGACCCTGCGATCTCCGGCAACCAGAGATCGCAGCCTGGGAAATTTCCATGAGCGGCTATAGATCCAAAGCTCTCCCAGCTTCCCGGACTCAGGAGGAACCAGCCTATGGGTGAAATCCGCTTTTCTGCTGAGCTTTAAAGCGATCTGGGTGTACTCTGGCAATGTCTGTAAAATAATCCGGCTCTTAAGGGAGACCGGCGGTGGAATAGATCTTTCCTCGGTGTGGCCCGGGACGGAGGTCCCAACAGTGACCTGAAATAGGAGAAGATACAGGCCGAGACCCCAGATTGGTGATGCCTTCTTTCTCGTCATACCTCTATGATCCCGCTTGTGGTACGCCAGCTTCAAGGGTCCCTGATCGTCTCATTCCGAGAAGCATCGGTCTAACGTGGCCCGAAAGATAAAGCGAACCGGCCACGAGAATGTTCTGATCCTCCTCTACACGTCCAATCAGAGACGTGATCGCCTCCGCCGGATCTTCGATGACGGCTACTGAGAGCTCTGCAGGAACAGCACTTATGAGATCACTGGGATCCGCGCTCCGGACCATAGGAACCCGGGTCAATAGGACCTCACTGGACACCTTGGAGAGCTCCTGCAACATATCCGACCAATCCTTATCCTTCATGGCTCCAAAGAGAAGCTTGACTCTCTTGCCGCCCAAAAACTCCCTCAGCTCCTTGGCCAGGGCCTTGACTCCCTGGCTATTATGGGCCCCGTCAAGGATAACCCGAGGGTGGTGTAAAATCACCTCAAAACGAGCAGGCCAGAAGACCCTCTCCAAACCCTCGCGAACCGCCCTCTCGCTCACAAGAAAATCTTTGCGCGTAACCTCCAGAGCAGCAAGGGCAACAGCAGCGTTGAATCTCTGATGAATCCCACGCAGCGCAAGGGAGAGGTCCTTCAGACTCCAGCGTAGTCCTTCATAGTCGAATTGGCCATCCTGTGTAAAGCCGACGGAAAAGTCCCGGCCAAATAAATAACCCGCTGACCCTTTGGCCTGCGCTATGGTCTCAAGCGCCGCCGCCGCAACAGACGGCATAGAACCGAATATGACCGGAACTCCCGCCTTGATGATGCCCCCTTTTTCTTGGGCTATGGAGTGGAGGTTCGAGCCGAGATACGCCTCGTGGTCCTTGGAAATCGTTGTGATAATGGAGACCGCAGGTATAACAAGATTGGTGGCATCCAACCTGCCTCCTAACCCCACTTCCACGACAGCCACGTCAAGTTTGCTACGTCCAAAGTAGACCAGGGCCATGACCGTCACAAACTCGAAAAACGTGAGCGAGATACCCGCCTCCAGAGAACGAGCCCTGATGTCCTCTGCCAGCTCTACCACTTCCTCCGGTGTGATTTCCCGGTCGTTCACACGGATGCGCTCGGTGAAGGAAACCACATGAGGAGAGGTGTAGAGGGCGACGCGATATCCTTGAGCGCAGAGAATACTGTGCAGCATAGCCGCCGTAGAACCCTTCCCATTGGTCCCGGCAATATGGATGGCTCGAAAACAACGCTCTGGATGGCCAAAGAGAGACAGGATCTTCGCGACGCGATGCAATCGGAGATCGATCTCACCTCCGCGCAGATTATAAATAAAATCCAGGGTCTCTAGATACGATTGCATCAATTAGCTCGTGTTTTGTGATAGTCCCTCGTGCTCGCTACGAACACGAATCACGATCGCGAATAACTGCCCGAGTTCTTGCTTACCCCTCTTATGGCCCGCTTGAGACGGGCCACAAATGCGGATACCTGCTTTACCTTTTCCTTATTTCGCTCTTCCCGTTCCATAAGGGCTATCAAAGCGCTTCCCACCACCACGGCATCTGCAAAAGAGGCGACCCAGGCCGCCTGCTTGGTGGTTGAGATTCCAAAACCGACCCCTATGGGCAGAGAAGTATATCGTCTTACCCGGGCAACCAGACTCTCGAGTCGGTTGTCAAAGCGACTACGCGCACCCGTTACCCCCGTAACCGAGACAAAATAGATAAATCCTTGACCCTCACGTGCAACCAGCCTGATCCGCTCCACGTCGCTTGTAGGGGCAAGGAGATATATCGTGTCCAGTCCATGAGCCGAAGTCCATCGCTTCAATTCGCCGCTCTCCTCTGGAGGGAGGTCCACGCATAATATGCCATCAACGCCAGCCTCTTTAGCCTCTTGGATCAACCGCCTGAGTCCATAGCGGAAAAACGGATTATAGTAACCAAAAATGACCAAGGGGATATCCGAGTGCTGGCGAAATTCGCGGACAACCTCTAACACGCCGGAGAGAGAGGCCCCTCCCTTCAGGGCCCGTTCCGAAGCGCGCTGAATGGTCGGGCCGTCGGCCATCGGATCGGAGAAGGGAACCCCCAACTCGATAGAATCTGCCCCGTTCCGATCCAGGGCACGCAGGAGCTTGAGAGTGGTCGCAAGATCGGGATCACCAGCCGAGATGAAGGGAATCAAGGCAGCCTCACCCCGGCTTCTAAGCTCTCCAAACTTTGCATCAATGCGATTCACAACGAACTCCGTTCCAATTTTGCCTTTTGCTAACGCCCCTAAATTCTCGCTCCAAAATGGTCTGCGACCGTGTCTAAATCTTTATCCCCTCTTCCCGAGAGTCCAACAATGATGACCTCGGCCTTCCTCCGCTTTGGGGCGAGGCGAAGCACCTCCGCAATCGCATGGGCACTCTCCAGGGCCGGGATGATCCCCTCGACTTCCGCTAAAGTTTTCATGGCCCGAATGGCTTCGCTATCGGTGGCCGAGGAAAAGCTTATGCGCCCACAGTCATAGAGGTAACTCGGCTCCGGTCCTACTCCGGGATAATCCAGGCCAGGAGCGATGGAGTGGGCATGGCGGATCTGACCCGCTCTATCCTGGAGCAGATACGTCTTATTGCCGTGGAGCACTCCTACCTTGCCTCCAAGAATCGATGCGGAATGGCGTCCGCTTCTAAGACCCAATCCCGCCGCTTCCACCCCTATCATCTTCACCTGCTTATCCTTTAGAAAAGGAAAAAACAGCCCCATAGCGTTGCTCCCACCCCCAACACAGGCCACCAAATAATTAGGGAGTCGACCTTCTTTTGCCAAGATTTGTCGCCTCGCCTCCTTACCGATGACCGACTGGAAGTCGCGTACCATCATAGGATAGGGATGGGGACCAGCCACGGATCCGATAAGATAATAGGTGCTGCGCACATGGGTGACCCAATTTCTCAGGGCTTCGTTCATTGCGTCTTTAAGGGTGTTGGTCCCGCTCTTCACGACCCTGACCTCAGCCCCAAGCAGCTTCATACGAATAACGTTCAGTGTCTGGCGTCGGACATCTTCCTTGCCCATGAAGATCTCGCATCTCAAACCAAACAGGGCCGCCACCGTTGCCGTGGCAACGCCGTGCTGCCCAGCCCCTGTCTCTGCGATAACCCTCCCTTTGCCCATTCGGCGAGCCAAAAGGATCTGACCCAGAGTGTTGTTGATCTTGTGGGCCCCTGTATGGCAGAGGTCTTCGCGTTTGAAGTAGACCTTCGCCCCCCCTAGCCTTCGGGTCAGCCTCTCGGCGAAATAAAGGGGGGTTTCCCTTCCGGCATAGTCCCGTAAATAATAGCGAAATGATCGGCTAAAGGCCTGATCGCCCCGCGCGGCAGCGTAGGCCTTCTCCAACTCGAGAAGAGCCGGCATGAGGGTCTCGGATACGTACCGTCCCCCATACATGCCGAAATGTCCCTGGCGATCAGGAAGCCTTAGCTGCGAGAATGAACTCCTTGAGTTTCCCATGATCTTTGATACCCGGTCTCGCCTCAACGCCAGTACAGACATCGATCCCGTAGGGCCGGACCTGTTGCACTGCATTCCTAACGTTTTGCAAGTTTAAACCCCCAGAAAGAATCAGTCGGCCTGCATCCAATCCCTCAATCCAACTCCAGAGAAAGGGAGAACCCGAGCCGCCATACCCGGGGGCCCAAGAATCCAAGAGATAAAAGTCCGCAGGAAAACCTTTGATACCGACCAAGGACTCCGGATCACGAACGCGAAAGGCTTTGATAACCTCCAACCCCCATCCGCGACAGTACTCCTGGCTCTCCTCTCCATGAAACTGGACTCCGCTGAAGCCCTGTCCGCCATTCGTCTGGCCGGCAAGGCTGAGAATTTCCCTGACCTTTATCCTGGGCTCATTGACAAAAATTCCAACGCGACCAACATGAGAAGGGAGGCTCGCCAGAATCTCCCGAGCCCGTTCAGGAGGAAGATAGCGAGGGCTGGGAGGGTAAAAGTTAAACCCCAGGATGTCGGCACCAAACTCTACCGCCTTTAGGGCATCTTCGATATTCGTTATTCCACAGACCTTGACCTTGACCATGTTAGCACACTGCTATCAGCATTCAGTTTTAGCATCCACAGAGGGTGATGAGGGCAGAGAAGATCACTTTTTACTGAGTCTTGAGCCCTCATTGCTCAGTCCTTCGCAAGAAGTTCCCTCAGTTTCGCTCCCGGATCCTGGGCACGCATGAGCGCCTCGCCCACTAAAAAGTTGTGGACCCCAAGGCTCTCCAGCCGCCTGATCTGGTCCGGACCCTCGATCCCGCTTTCACAAACCGCTACAATCCCGTGGGGCAGCATTGGTATCAGCCGCTCTGTGGTCGCCAAATTGACCTCAAAGGTTTTTAAGTTGCGATTATTGATTCCGATAAAACAGGCCCCGGCTTCTAAGGCGCACTCCATCTCTTCCTCTGTATGGACCTCAACCAATGCATCCAGACTAAGAGACCGGGCCTGCCCCAACAACTCCTGAAGTTCCGTCAGTTCGAGAAGTGCGGTGATGAACAGGACAGCGTCGGCTCCAAAACTCCTCGCCTCCAACAGCTGGTAACCATCCACAATAAAATCCTTGCGCAGGATGGGCAAAGGGATTTCCACTTTGACCTGCTCCAGGTAGAGTAGACTCCCCTGGAAAAAGCGCTCCTCGGTCAGGACCGACAGTGCACTGGCCCCATTGGCAGTAAAATCCTTTGCAATATTCACGACATCGAACTCTTCCCGGATGAGTCCCTGGGAGGGGGAGGCCCGTTTTATCTCCGCGATGATGCGGCGAGAGT
This sequence comes from Binatia bacterium, assembly GCA_036443615.1. GTDB lineage: Bacteria > Desulfobacterota > Binatia > UBA9968 > CAXXLF01 > JACZXR01. The sequence goes on from JAZFYO010000070.1 coordinate 6,062, forward strand.
CCCCCCGCAGACTCCTCTCGAAACCCCTTGGGGGAAGGTGAAACAGAGGCCTCTCTTGAAGCAGCGACGGGGGAGTTTTATGTCGCCTCCGCTCGATCTGCTCACGTACATGCCCTGCTATCTCATCCAGAAACATAGATTTTTAGAATTTTGCCTAAAGCACTCAGCAGCCACGGCCCAGCTGACTGCTGATCGCTGACTTGCTTGGTATTAGCTGTCATTGGTGATCTGAATCAGTAATTCGAGCTTCTCCCGTGCTTTTCCTGAATCGATCGATTCTGCAGCCAGTTGCATTCCTCGGGCTACGGAATCCGCCACACCACTGACACAAAGGGCAGCCCCGCTGTTGAGCAGGACCACGTCTCGTTTAGGGCCTTTTTCACCTTGAAGGATCTTTCTTAGAATGGCAGCACACTCCTCCGGGGTCCCTCCCTGAAGCTCTTCAGACGGACACCGCTTTAACCCTAGCTCCTCGGGGGAAAGAGTATGGGTGGTGACCCTGTCATCGCGCAGCTCTGAAACTCTCGTAGGCCCACAGAGGGAAATCTCGTCCAGCCCATCCTCACTGTGCACAACCATAGCTCTGCGACACCCGAGATTTTTCAGAATTTGGGCGATTGGCTCGGTCAGGGCTCCATCGTAAATACCAACCAGCAGGTGAGTCGCCATCGCTGGGTTAGTTAAAGGGCCAAGGAGATTAAAGATAGTCCGAATACCGATCTCACGACGCGGACCAATGGCATATTTCATCGCCTGATGGAGCAGGGGGGCGAAAAGGAATCCGATACCTACTTTCTCTATACACTCTTCAACCCTTTCCTTAGGTGCATCAATTTTCACCCCTAGCGCGGCCAATACGTCTGCGCTTCCCGACCGGCTCGAAACAGAGCGATTTCCGTGTTTGGCTACTTTGAGTCCAGCTCCCGCAACGACAAATGCTGCGGTCGTGGAGATGTTGAAGGTACCACTCTGATCTCCGCCTGTGCCAACGATGTCGATTACACGGTCCGATTGGACCCTTACGCGATCCGCTTTTTCTCTCATTACGCGGGCAGCGCCTGTGATCTCTTGAACGGTCTCCCCCTTTATCCTCAAGGCAGTGAGGAAAGAGGCGACCTGAGAAGGCGTAGCTCCGCCTGTCATGATCTGATTCATGACCTCTACGGTTTCACTCTCCGTGAGGTCCACCCCCTTGATCAGGTTTGCAATGGCCTCTCGAATGTCCATTCAACCGTTCCTTGCAAGAATCGCCTTGGTAAATTTTTCCTTCTTCTTTAGTTTCTCGAGCATTCGCTTGGCCTCATCCTGCGTCTCCATATGTCCCACCCGCACTCGATACCAAATCCGCCCATTCCTCTTGGTGGAAACTACAAACGCGTCATACCCTTTATTCTTGAGTCTTTTGGTTAGACTGCGCGCATCTTTTTGGCGTTTAAAGGCATTGATCTGAACAGACCAAACGGATCTTCCTTTTTTAGCCTTAGGGACTACCTTTTTGTCAGCTCTCTTGGATTGTTTAACTGCCTTGATTTTGACTGAGGGTTTCGTCTTTTTACCCTCAGCCTTTACTGCCTTCCCTTGCGGTTTTCCGCCCCTACCATCCGCAGCGGCCTTTGCCTCATCGCCAGGATTGAGTTGTGTCAAGGTGTCATAAAAAGTCATCTCCTGCTCGACTGGCGGTCCCGTTGCGAATTTGGACCCCTGGCCCATAGGCCGAATAGGGATTTTAGCTATCGGCTCCTCTTTTTTCAGCAACTTCCTCTCTTCAATCCCCTGCCCAATCAGGATGCCAAGAAAAAAAATGACTGCAGAGGCAACTACGAATCCCCCTGCGAGCATTTCCAGTTGCCGACGACTAAAGTAATACAAGCCCTGATCTTTTGACCTTCGGTTCTCTGCCATAAAATTAACCCCGATCCGAAATTTTCACGCCAACGAGGCCTTCTATAGGGTCTGGAAAAAGGTCTTCAGTCTACGCCTTGGATGGGTCCTGTATTTGGCAACCGGAATAAATAACGATTTCTCCGATTTTAGCATCGGCTTTTTCTTCGGATCGGGGCTAACCGGTCGATCCCCCTACTGGATGACGTGTATCCCCTTGATCAGCGTCCGGTAAAGACCGGGCAGCCATCCTCGACGGCGCCTCAAGCCCCAGCAGATATAAACCCTTACGAATGACCTTCTGCACCCTTCGAATCAGAAGGAGACGGGCTTGAGTCAGGATCCTATCATCCGATATTACCCGAAATCGATTATGATAACGGTGGAACTGCCCAGCCAATTCAATGAGGTAGAATACCAATCGATGGGGTTCGAGTTCCTCGACGCTCTCCTCGATAACCTCGGTAAATTGAACAACCTTTTTGATCAACTCCAGTTCTTCGGCCAGAGCCAATCTTTCTAACTGAACCTCCGCTACCTGTAGATCATCTACATCGACCCCGCTCCTACGGGCCTGTTCGAAGATGCTTGCGATACGCGCATGAGCATACTGGACATAAAAGACCGGATTCTCGCTGGATTCCCTTTTCGCCAAGTCCAGATCAAAATCGAGATGGCTGTCGGACCTCCGCATGAGGAAAAAAAATCGTGCCGCATCGCTCCCGACTTCCTCTAAAACCTCGCGCAGGGATACAAATTCCCCTGCACGCTTACCCATCCTAACTGGCACACCCCCCCGGGTCAGGTGGACCATTTGTACCAGGACTACATGGAGAAGATGGTAATCATACCCCAGTGCCTGAATGGCGGCCTTGAGCCGGCTGACATAGCCATGGTGATCTGCACCCCATACGTTTATGAGCTTTTTAAAACCCCGTTGGAACTTGTTTTTATGATAGGCAATATCAGAGGCAAAGTAGGTCAGGTCTCCGTCGCTCTTGATAATCGCTCGATCCTTGTCGTCTCCGTATGCGCTCGCCCTAAACCAAAGCGCCCCATCTTGCTCATATAAAGCCCCCAGTGAGCGTAAGGATTTAATCGTTTGCTCCACCTCTCCACGCCTCTGGAGACGATTCTCGCTAAAAAAGGAGTTGAAGGTAATGCCAAACTCGTCCAGATCATCATGAATCGCTGCAAGCAGTGTCTTGCCACCAAAGTCACTTAGAAAATGGACCGCTGACTCCCTCTCTTCTGATAGGAACTTACGATCCCACCGGTCTTTAGCGTTTGCCGCGAGTTCCTTGACATAATCCCCCGGATAGCCTTCTTGTGGGAACTCGTCATTTTCGCCAAAAAGCTCTCGATAGCGGTGGTAGATGGAGAGACCTAAGTTCTCCATCTGTTTTCCGGTGTCGTTAACGTAGTACTCCCGCTCCACATGGTAACCGACTTCCGCAAAGAGGCGGGCCAGGACATCACCGATGACAGCAACGCGTCCGTGTCCCACATGGAGAGGACCGGTAGGATTGACACTAGCAAACTCCACTTGAACCTTATCTCCTCTACCCAAGTCCAAACCCGCTGTTCTACCTAGCTCCATATCTCTAAGGCTCCGGTAACAAAACTTAGAGGAAAAAGAAAAGTTCAAGAAACCAGGACCGGCAACTCCTGCATTTTCCAATATCCCTTCTGGATCTTCCAGATTCTTGAGGAGGGTCTCTGCAATAACCCGCGGCGATTTCTTCTGCTTCTTCGCCCAAACGAGCGCCACGTTGGTGGCCATATCACCAAATTCTTTCTGCCTCGGAGGCTCAAGAAGCAAAGGGGGAAGTTCTGTAAGTTCCAGCCCTCCCCCCTTCGCCGTCTTTTCGATGGCTCGGGCCAACAGACCCCTAAGGTGATCCTTCATTTCTCTTTTTTATCATCTCCCACTGCTCCTGCTTTTTGACTATCCATCAGAGATAACCTAGCCCCTTATCAACCCCGATAAACCTGTTGGTAAGGTGCATAAGTCACACATTTATAACGCTTTTTTAGTCTTGAAGTCAAGGGATGATATCGCCCTGTACCATCACACCCACAACGACAAAAATCTAGGTGGAATTTCCTTGGCTAGGAACAATGGACCGGCTTGATAGAAAGGTATCCCATCGGCATGGGCCTCCTGGGAATTGACTACCAGGACAGCAGGAAGGGGATCACGCCTCTTCCCCACAGAGAGGGCCTCTTCCACGGAGGAGCTAAGATGCACATACTGGCGGCCGCGCGGCTTAAGTCCCGCTTCCAAAATGGTTCTAGCCAGATCCCGAGCAATACCATGATAGAGACTTTGAGGAGGCTCTACCCTTTCGTTTTCAAAATTCACGGGAAAGGAGTGGCCATATATTGCACGCACCTTTCCTTCCCTCAATTCGAAGCGCTTTTTTTCTGGACCCTCTATAACGTCCAGGATCTCTTCCTCTCCCGCTTCAGGAAAACGGTCTTGGACCCTCTCCATTAGCTCCTTTAAAGAGACAAAGCCGCGGTCGTCGAAACTTAGAGGAAAATCTTCGGCATGGTGACGGAGCAGAAAACTGAGAAAACGAGAGATTCGCACTATGGGAAACATAAACAGTTTTTAGAACGGCAATTCGCTATTTCCCTTGGGCCCGTTCCCCCCTTATCCCTTTTGCCAGACCGGACAGGAGCTCATAAATTGGCCGCCATCCCGCCGCTCTTTCCCCCTGTGCCGACAAACCCTAAAGACTTCATGATGGTCCCTCCTTTACGATCCTCACCCCTGCAGGCCACAGAACCAAGACCACGGTCTCTCCAATTCCCCGAGATCTATGAACTGAATTGGGATCAAGATAGACAATATCCCCATGCGTGTAAACCCGTGCTCATCCTCGATTCCTTCTTTAAGGATGAGATAGAATTCCCCGCCAATATGCTCGTGTTTCAAAAAGGCTGTTGAATCTGAACCGGCGATGACGCGGTATAGCACCAACTCCCTCTCCCCCGCACGCGCCAGCCTGGACATATATAGCCCGTTTCCAAAATCCTCCCACTGCAAGGCCTCCAGGGCCTTATCATTCAGCTCGATCTTGACGAGATCCTTAAGCGATTTTCGTAGCAATTTTGTAGTTCCTCCCGTAATTGGAACCCTAATTTATTACGCCCTCCCTCGTCAACAAAAGTCGTTTCGGTGGTAAGTCTAAGACGTCTAGGTAGGGACACCTTTCTCTTGTTGACCTGATCAGGAAGAGAGTTTAACCTCAGGTGGCGTTAAGGTATGTCGGGAAAGAGGCAATTCCGTGAGCTGGCCAGAGATTGTGATACAAAGCTTAAAAGACCACGAGGTGAATATCATCGCCTACGTCCCTGATGTGGTGACCTGGCGAATTCTTAGCAAGCTGGAAAATGATCCATATTTCCGGGTAGTCCCTGCGGCGCGAGAGGAAGAGGCCATGGGAATTATTGCTGGGGCCTATGCTGCTAAGAAGAGGGGCGCGGTCTTCATGCAGAGCAGTGGCCTCGGTAATTGCATCAATGCCCTAGGTTCCATCTGCATCCCTTGGCGAATTCCGCTTCCTTTTTTTATTAGCATGCGAGGTGAGTCGGGCGAGTTCAACCCAGCTCAGACGCCCATGGGCAGAGCGGTCCGTCCAATCCTAGATGCGCTCGGCCTTCGGCACTTCACCCTCAACCAGGGAGAAGGGCTGGAAAAGGTGGTCATGGAGGCCATGGATCAGTGCTATTCGCACCTCCTCCCTGTCGGAGTGCTCCTCTCCACCGTCCTTACGGGAGGAAAACTTGGAACGTCCTGAGGGTATCCGCGTCGTCCTAAGCCGGTTGAAAAATGA
>JAZFYO010000071.1:0-2116 GCA_036443615.1 Binatia bacterium
CAAATAGTCCTGAGGTCCAGATCAGAGTGTAGTCGCGTATGAGGAGAGACGACCAGGGGCGGACGGTGACGGCTTTCCCTTGTTGATTTGTTTCGCTGCGCTCTTCCAACCCTATACTTTCATCCGAGAAGAAAATGGAGTGTAGCGGGACAGCCAAGATTCGTCAATGCCCGGGTCTAACGATGGTTCAAAGTTAAGGTCTTGCGGGTGAGTTATCGCAGGATGTGGGGTTTCAGGTTGACAATGGCCTTTGCCTGGCGATATAAAAAACTTACTTTAATTCGAGTAGCTAAATTGTTTAAGGCGTAAGCAGACAATTTGAAAGAGGGGACGACCGTGACGAAATGGCAGCAGATTACTGACCTGAATGATTTCAACAAGGAGTTGGAAAAGGAGTCCATGATGGGTCTTTGGACCGCTGGAGAGGATCTCTTCATTGCGCCAAAGCCCTTCGGTCCGCCAAAGCTGTGGAAATGGTCCAAGGTCCGGGAAGGATTAGACGCGGCCGCTAGGCTGATCCCCGCCAATTACATGGGGGCCCGTCGGGTCCTCGTGCTCGTCCACCCCAACATGAGCCACAGTACCAGCAACACGCTGGGGATGGCAGTGCAGTTGGTGAAGGCAGGGGAATCGGTCTATTCCCACCGGCACACGGCGGCAGCCATGCGCTTTGTCCTCGAAGGAGACAAGGGCGTTTTCACGATTACGAACGGCGAAAAGTGTGCCATGGAACGGGGAGACATGCTGATCCAGCCCAACTGGGGATGGCATAACCATGTCAATGAGACTGATCGAGACGCGGTGTGGATTGACTGTCTCGATATCGGTTTGATGGGGATGTTACGGACGATGTTTCAGGAGCCCCACCCCGCGGAGGACGTGAAGCTTTTCAACAGCCCGGTAGACAACGCTGTGCGTAACCCAACTACTCTCGCGCCTCCAGGCAAGAGTGTAATGAAACTGGTGTACAAGTGGGATGAGACCTTGCCCGCTCTCCGTGAAATGCTGCCTGCAGATAAAAGTCCCTACGACGGGCGTGTGCTAGAATACCGCAATCCGAATGGTGGTCCTACCTTTCCCACCTTTTCATGCTGGATTCAGATGCTCGAGGCAGGCGAGGGAACCCTGGAACATCGACATACCGCGAATCATCTGTACCATGCCTTTCAGGGAAACGGTGTTACGGAAGTGGAGGGAGAGAAGGTATCGTGGGAGGAAGGCGACTTCTTCGTGGTACCCAACTGGAGTTGGCACCGGCATATCAATGGCTCTAGTGACAAACCCGCCATCCTTTTCTCCACAACCGACCGGCCGCTCTTGGAGGCCGTAGGCGTTTACCGAGAGGAGGGGAAAGGATAGGATAGGAGCGGATCAATGACCAAAGAAGAAAGCGCTTACAATACTCCGGACTTTGTCTTTGGGGCGGCAGCACCCGCGAATCCCGGAGAGACGTTACCGGCGAAGGTCGGTTTCGAGGCCCCCGACTTTGAGGCGCGGACCTTGGAAGGTGAGGTGGTTCGGCTGAGGGATTTTAAGGACAAGCGCCACGTAGTCATGACCACGGGCGCGGTAACGAGTCCCATGTGTGCCCACGAGATCCCGGAATTCAATCGCCTGCGGGACGAATTTGAGAAGCACGGAATCTCATTTTTCTTTCTCTATACCAGGGAGTCCCATCCAGCCGAATTCTACCCCCACCATACCTCCTACGAGCAAAAGGTTGCCCATGCCCGTGATCTCCAGCGCCTGGAGGACGTTCGCGTTCCCATCCTTGTGGACGACTTGGCGGGTACGATCCATCGGGCCTACGGGCCCTGGCCCAATGCCCTGTTTGTGATCCACAGAGACGGCAGGTTGGTCTATCGATGTAATATGATGAACGCACCGGAACTTCGCCAGTACCTGGAAGACCTTGTCAACGCGGATCGTCTGGTGGCAGAAGGAATCATGATACACACAGAGTATTCGGAGCGCATTGTCGGGCACGAGGCTGAGCAGAAGGTCCACCACCGAGTCTACGAGCGGGCGGGCCCCAAGGCCTTCGAAGACTACTGGAAGGTGCGTCCCCACTTGCGTAATCGCTGGCCATAGAACGGAAAGGAAAGACGATGAAGTA
>JAZFYO010000072.1:0-9668 GCA_036443615.1 Binatia bacterium
GGCGGGAAGCCTTAGCTGCTCGCCTCGGGCAGCCTCGAAACTCGCTGCGCTCAAACACTCGATGTTGCTTTTCCTCAGCTTCGCAGAGGCTGCCAACGCCTCAGAACCAATCTTTCGCTCAGGCACGACGGCTCCCTTTGCATCGGGCGTGGGCTGAGGGGGCTTGCTGAGCGCAACACGTGACATAGACTGCCGCAAGCGCAAGGTCGAGGGGTGCGAGGTTGAAAGCCGTGGGCATCCGAGCGTCCAGGTTCCCTCAGGCCCCTACCTCAGGTGAAAGCATCCACGGGGCAGGATCGGGTGGGGCCCTCAAGGCACAGGCCCATTGCCCACGGTTGGAGACCTCGTACCCCGAGGAAAACCAAGCAAGCCCCGTCGGGGTCACTGCGGGCCCGTGGAGCGAAGGAAGTTCCCGAAGCCCTAAGTAACAGGAATGGAGAGGGTGCAATCGCCATCTCCCCCAGTCGGACGCATTCAAAGAGACATCTCGCATCACACGTTCTTATGGGAAGCCCTTGATCCCTTATTCGGCGATCGAGCAGTTATGGACGGCCTACTTTCCGGGCAGAGGAACCAGTATCACGTGCAAAAGGACTGTCAAGGAGATCTTATAAGAGCGAACAGCGTTGTCTAACCCGCAGTTTGCTGGACCTGATTCCGATTCGTGACCTTGAGTTCGTTTTCATGCTATAGTCTAGATTATCCTGACATATTAGCTGGGGGAACATGGGGCAATGTCGTCTCCATAGGCCAGCTATAGAGACTGCTCTGAGTTCACCTACCCACGAGAAAGATATACCTGAATCCCCGGCGAGCGAGGCCGCAGATCAGGGGACGGCGCGGAGGTCCTGGCGTCCTCTCGATGCATTGCTCCGTCTTCGAACCTTTGAGGCGATCCGCTATCGCGAGTACCGTTTGATTTGGTTCGGGCAAATATTCGCGACGACGGCGACATGGATGGATCAGGTCGCCCGAGGCTGGCTCATATACGAGCTGACAAACTCGGCATTCCAGCTCGGCCTGGTGCGGGGAATCCAGGCCATACCTCTGCTCTTGCTATCCCCGGTGGCGGGAAGTACCGCCGATCGTTATTCCCGTAAGCTGCAGTTGATAGCTACCCAGGTTGCGGACGGGCTGCTGTACGCTACGCTAGCCCTGCTGATTCTTACGGACCAAATCCAGCCATGGCAAGTCTACGCGACCGCGGTTGGGATGGCATTCGTCCAAACCTTCCAGCAGCCGTCCAGGGTTTCACTGATCGCTGATGCCGTGCCGTCCGATCACCTGACCAATGCCATCGGTCTTAATGCGATCGTCTTTAACGTGGCACGAATCGTAGGCCCCGCTCTGGCGGGCATACTCATCGCCATGTTTGGCACTGGCAGTTCGTATACGATCCAGGCTGTTTTTTATTTCCTGGCGACGATTTGGACGGTGAGGCTTCGGCCCACGCAACGCTCTGCCGGCAGCCCTCACGGCCGTTCGGCTCCAGGGGATTCCTTGGGCAAGAGCATCATCGAAGGGTGGAAATTCAGTTGGAGGAACGAAGCCGTTCGCGTCGCTCTCCTCATCGCATTCCTAGCGGCCTTGTTCATCGCCCCCGTCGTGACGCTCTTGCCGGTGTTTGCGCGCGATTTCCTTGGAGTCGGCGCAACCGGGCAGGGATTGCTTCTCACCTCTATGGGGTTGGGTGCGTTGTGCAGCTCTTTCCTTATCGCGTCCCTCGGCGACAAGATGCCCAGGGGTATCATCATGATTGGAGGCGTGGCCTTGTACGGGCTCATCGTCGTGGCCTTCTCGGCATCATCCTGGTTCGAGCTTTCGATGGTGCTGATGGGAATCATGGGTCTTTGCCACGTGACCTCCCATGCCCTCGTGCAAACGGTGATTCAGGCCTACTCCCCTTCCGAATTCCGTGGCCGGACAAGCTCCATTTTTCAGATGAGCCGGGTCGTGCTGATGGTAGGAAGCATGGTCATTGGATCGCTGTCAGCAGTCGTGGGGGCCCAGTGGGCCGTGTCGTTGATGAGCATTACCGGTGTGCTCACGATAGTCATAATCTATGTGGCCCTGCCCCGCGTGCGGCAGATCCGCTAAGATGTAATCCTGAGCTTAGATATTGAGTCCATATGGGATGGGCCAAACGTTAAATCAAGTTATATCGTACTCGGGGTTTGAATCCCCGTGTTCGACCAATGGGGAGAGCTGACGCTTCTCCCCCCCCCCCCGTGGAGTAATGGACCGCGACTCCACGGGGGAAACCCCATAGGCATTGTGCCCGCCTCAAGAGGCGGGGTTTACATTGAATCTTCTGCCCTACCCTGCCTTTAATCACCTTTCAGTGGTTATAGGCGTTACTCAAAAGTGACAAGGCAGAACAAATTAAAGAAGTAATTACACAAAATAGCACGCCTTACGGAATTCCAAAAAAAGAAATCGCTTAAAGATCACCGGGTTAGAGTCTGGCACTCCTTTTGCTAATAAAAAAATAGAGAGGTAATCTGCCATGAGCTTAGATCGAATCTTACTAGATCGTCAGGCCCTTATTAAGCGGCTCCGTGTCCTCGAGGGTATCATCGAGCGAAGCGGTATCTGGGAGTGCGATTCATGCGGGGCCATGTACGCCGGCTGTCCTCCCCAGGCTGGTCTACAAAGTACGATCTGTACGTGCGGGGGAGGATGTAACAAGAAGGCCGGATAATCTTTAGGGTTTTAGTTTAAGTCCCGGAAGGTTGTCCTAAACTAGGCCTTGGTAAGAAGTCTTACCAGCGTGCCCGCCTGTCCCAAACATAAAGGCTGTAGGTCTGCTAAACGGGATAGGTTTCAGATTCCTTACCGACTAACTTAGTGTAAGTTCTTTGATCAAGCGAACATAAACGGAACAATAAGTTGCTGCTCGCTCCAAGCAGCACTAAAAATAGTCCGGAAAACAGAAACGCAATTTCAAAGCCCCACATCTCCACCAGCCAGCCGACGATCAGAGGCACGAAGAAAGCGGAAAGGTTCCAACCCATTCCCGTGCTCGCGATAGCCATTGAACGGTCGCTGGCCTGACTCAGTGCCGATGCCTGCACCTGTGCCAGAAGGTCCATGATTCCGCCCCCTGCCCCCAAAAGAATGATTAAAAGGCCGAGCAAGAAATACCGCTCCAGGTATCCGCTTGCGATCAGACAGACGCCCAATACAACCATCCCCAGGCCATAAATCAACCTCTGTCTTACTGGAGCAATCCATACGCCCAATAGCAGGCCGATCGGGATGGGACCCAGAGAGCGAACCGATACGGCCACGCCGATCCACTGCTCCCCGAAATTGAGATGCGCCAGATAGACCGGATAGATAGAAGCGCACATGGCCATCGGCAACGCCGCTGCACCCGACGCGGATATGATTAACCAAGTCCGCGAATAACGGAGAAAGTGCCCGACACCGAGGGTGATTTGCCACACCGTCCGACCTTTTGGCTTGGCCTCTGACTGGGTAAGCGTCAAACTCATGAGGGTGCAGCTGAGCGCCAGACCCGAAAGAATCAGAAAAGAGAGGCCGTAACCGAGAAAAGCAGCCATAATTCCGCCCGACACCTGGCCGAACAATCCCCCGGAGTGATTGATAGCGGAGAGCTTACCCAGATTCTTGCCCACATTGGTCCCGGGCAGTTGGCTCGCCAGAGATTGTGCGGAAATCCAGAACGTACTGCGAGAGAGGTTGGCCACGATGAGAACGATCATAAGAGTAGTGTAGCTCTCGGCCCCAATAAGTATCAGCGCCGACAGGGCCATCATAGAGTAACAGCCCTGAAGGACCCCTCGCTCCCCAAAACGATCCGAGAGGGCACCACCTACAAAGCGGACGAATATAGTCGCCAACGCGGGCACGGCAACGATGCTGCTGATTTCCAAGACGGAAAAGCCCAGGGAAATAGCGTACAGCGGGACAATGACGTGCGCGATGCCGTTGCAGATGCACCAAAGACAAGCACTGCTGAAAAACACGAGCTCAGAATATTTTTGCCGAAGATTCATCGATTCAAGAATTCGGAGGGGAAACCTTGACCCCCGTTTTTAACCCGGTTACTGGCTCCACCCGAAACCCGTTGCGGCCTAGGCGAACGCCCGAGCAACTTCAAACAATCGTTTCAATGGCTTGACCGGAAATTCACCACGCCGGGCTAAAGACTCGACGTCCTTGTTGTCTAGATGCTGTTAGGAAATCAAGTTATATCGAACACGGGGTTTGAATCCCCGTGTTCGACCAATGGGAGAGCTGCCGCTTCTCCCCTTTGGAAACCCCATCGGCTTTGTGCCCGCCTCAAGAGGCGGGATTTACATTGAATCAAGTAGATAGAAAATAGAGTGCTGCGAATGGATTGTAAAGGGGAGCCGGTCTTTTTTCCTGCCCGCGCCGTCAGGGTCACACTTGACCGGTCAATGAGATGGAGCTATAGCAGAGCAACTTTCGCAGGAAAAAGAGAGGGTTGGAGATGGCCTTGAAGCTCACAATGACGTGCTGTCCGTATGACCGCGCTCAGGCGCTTATCAATAAAAGCGTCAAGCCGGAGGGAATTGATTTGGACATTCATGTCAATGCCGAGGACGTCAACCGCCACTTCCAGAGCCATGAGGGCAAGTTCGATATTGCGGAATTCTTTACGGGAAGGTATCTGGTGGACCTCCCTTTCAAGACCCTCGGTTTCACCGCTATCCCGATCTTTGTCAAGCGTATGTTCCGTCACTCTTACATCTATATCAATAAGCGCGCCGGGATTCAGTCGCCTGCCGACCTTAACGGCAAGCGTGTTGGAATTCAGAGCTGGTTCACAACGACCGCGCTCTGGGCAAGAGGTATTCTGGAAGAGGAGTACGGGGTCGACCTGAAATCGATAACCTGGGTAGCTGGCAGACCGCCTGAGAACCCCCATGAGTGGAAGCAGCCTGCATGGCTCAGGCTTGAGGTCGTATCAGGTTACAAAGAATTTCACGATCTTCTGGCGTCAGGAGGAATAGATGCCGGCATTACCACAGACACATGGGCTCCCCGGGGCCGTCCGGACATTGACTTTCTTTTCCCCAACTACGCTGAATTGGAGAGAAGGTATTTCAAGCGGACCCGATTTTTTCCAATCCAACACACGTTACTCATCAAGACAGATCTGCTGGAGAAGCATCCCTGGGTGGCCATGAGCATGTTTAACGCGTGGGAAGAATCAAAGAAGCGATGCTATGAATGGCTCGAGTGGCAAAGGGTCCACCAGACATCCCTATGGTACAGGGCCTTGTGGGAGGAAGAGCAAGCCGTGGCAGGCTCGGATATCTACCCTTGGGGTTTCCGGAAGACGCGTAACGAAGTCAATAAAATGTTAGAGTACGCCCATCGCCAGGGCCTGACGCCCCGCAAGTTTGAGCCCAAAGAGCTGTTCCACCCAAGTACGCTCGACACATAGGGCCGATGAGGGAACGTTAAACGGAAAGCCTCGACGCCTGTTCCACACGCTGATTTAGCCTTTATAACCCCCATTGACATTGCTGATCGAGTAGCAGGATAATCCGTGGTCAGAAGGATTCGCCGGTTGTGGCAGAGACTCCGAAAAAGCAGTTTATGCAGTTCTGGAAGGCTGTCCATATGATGGTCGGTGTCGCCATTTTTCTTTTCACCTTCTCCGTATTTACCGCCTCCACAAACGCTGGCTTCGAAGAAGGCAGGCAGGCTTATAACAAAGGAGACTATGTAATAGCAGCGGAAGAGTTTCGTGATTTGGCAGATCCCGGGAATGGCGGAGAACCCGATGAATCTAAATCTTTCATAGGAGAAACTTGGGATGATTTTACAGGGTTTTTCAGCCAGGCATGGAATGGAATAACGGGAAACAGCAAAGCCAAAAAAGGTTATGCTCCGGCGCAGCTATATCTTGGTATGATGTATGCGTTAGGACAAGGCGTTCCACAGGATTATTCAGAAGCGCTCAAGTGGTTTTCTCTGGCTGCGGAACAGGGAAACCCTCCAGCGCAGTACGCGCTTGGTTCCATGTATTATGAAGGACGGGGCGTTCCGCAAGATTATTCAAAAGCGCTCAAGTGGTTTTCCCTGGCCGCGGAACAGGAAAATCCAGCGGCGCAAAACGGTCTTGCAAGTATGTACATCGACGGAAAGGGTGTTCCGAAGGACTATGCAAAAGCGCTCAAGTGGGTTCGCATAGCTGCCAAACAGGGAGATGCTGATGCACAGAACAATCTTGCGCAGATGTATGCAAGGGGGCGAGAAGTTCCGCAGGACTCTCAAGAAGCCTTCAAGTGGTTTTCCCTTGCCGCGGAACAGGGAAATGCCGCAGCGCAATACAGTCTCGGCAAGATGTATTCCGTAGGAAAGGGAGTCGTAAAGAGCTATCTCCATGCACACATGTGGTACAACCTTGCAGGGGCACAAGGATATGAGGCCGCGAAAAATAGACGTAATTTTATTGAAAAACTGATGTCCCGTGAACAAATTGCAGAGGCACAGCGACTGGCTAGTGAATGGACGGAGAAACACTCTAGGAGAGCAGCTGGAGGGAATTGACAAAGCGACCCAAGGCCATCATCGTTTGCCGGGTTCTGCCCAGCGGCCATGGCCCGGCTCCCCAGCACCTTTAAAATAGCATTCGTCAAGCCTGTCCCCGATTACCTTTTCTCATTTTCCATCCTTTGACTGCCGTATTTTTTCCCCGCCATTCACAATCGCATTTCTTGCAATGCCACTCTGGTTGTCCTTCCCAATCCATTGATCCACCCAGAACTACTCTTCCCTTTCTCGCTTCTTCCTCCAGCTTCGGGCTGGGATATCCATGAATGACGGGGATAATCCTCCTGGATCCGCAAAGCGGACATACAGGTTTCTTATTTTTTGTATCCACTCTCATAAGGAGGTCGCTAAGAGGGCAGGTATTATGCGGGCTGGGTCATATGGAATCAGCCCGATCCCAGGCATAGGTGTGCTCCAGTCAGAAAGAGTTTGATACGAGAACCGACGCGCGAATCGGTTTGAACAGTGCCTTGGGCCCCCCGAGTGCTCTCGAATGACAGCGAGCCGTCATAAGGAGCAGCAGCTAGATCCAGGAGCCCCTTTCCCCGCTGTACCCCTGCGTTGTATCTGCGTCTGCTGGTGTTCACAGCTCTTCCTCCTCAACTTGCCTATAGATCGGCGTTGGAGTTGTATCTTATGTGCCAGCGCATCGTAAGTTCTGTGAAAAACGAAATCAAGTTATATCGACCACGGAGTTTGAAGCCCGTGGTCGACCAATGGGAAGAGCTACCGCTTCTCCCCCCTGTGGAGTAATGGACCGCGACTCCACGGGGGAACCCCCATCGGTTTTGTGCCCGCGGCAAGCCGCGGGGTTACCCAATAATCTACGTATTGCATAGTAAAGATTGTCAAGATATCCAGGGCTGAACCCGTTGACCGAGATTGCCTTGACCTCCGTTCATGGACGGAATAAAGCCTATATAACGTGAGAGATACCGACAGTCAGGCGTGACTGCCTTGAGCACATAGCGAATCGATCATGAGCGAGTTGACTATCACAAATGCCCTTATAGTCCCCATGACAGAAAAACGCGCTGTCCTTAAAGGATATGTGCGTATTAAAGACGGCACCATCGCCGAGATAGGTGAAGGCTCTCCCACGGAGAAAAAACAGGGGGAAGAGATCCTCGACGCGGCAGGCTGCGCCCTTATGCCCGGTTTGGTCAACGCCCACACGCATCTATATCAGGTCTTAATACGCGCGGTATGGGATGATCTCCCTCTCCTGCCATGGCTCAAGCGGATTTACGGGTCAGCTCAAGTTCTTCGCCCGAGCCACTTCTATGCCGGGAGTCTGTTGGCCTGTGTCGAGTCTATGAAGAGCGGTGTCACGACCGTCTGCGAGCACAATTTTCTCAACCCCCATCCGGAAAGTGCCTCCGAAACCATTCGCGCCATCCGGGACTCGGGCCTGCGTGGTGTGTTTGCCAGAACCATCATGGATACCGGCGATATCGTCCCGGAATGTACCAGGGAAAGCCCCGACAAGGCCTTTGGTCGTATCGAAGAGATTCTGGCTGCCAATAAGAACAGCGAAAGACTTTCTTTTATGACCGGTCCGAACACTCCCCCACTCAACACGACCCCGGGCCTGTTGAAGGAAATCCGCAGCTTCGCCGACCAAAAATCTATAGGGATCAGTGCCCACGTGGCCGAATCGAAGGCCGTGGTGGAGTGCGTACAGCGAGAACATCGTAGAGACGGCGTGGTCAAGTTTCTTCAGGAGTTTGAGATTCCGGGTCCCTCTTCCATTTTCGCCCATTGCGTCCATGTCGACAACGAGGAGATAGCCATCCTGAAGGAGACCCGCTCCTCCGTCTCCCACAATCCGGTCAGCAACATGATGCTAGGAGATGGCGTGGCCCCGGTGGTTGAGATGCTGCGCCAGGGAGTGAACGTAGCTTTAGGTAGCGACGGGGCCGCCAGCAACCATTGCCAAGATCTCTTTGAAACAATGAAGGTTACGTCCCTACTTCAGAAGGTCCACCATCTGGATGCCGGGATCATCGAGCCTTATGCCGTGCTTCGCATGGCAACCGCCGGTGGAGCTCAAGCCCTGGGGCTATCATCGATTTGCGGAACGATCGAAATCGGCAAGCGAGCCGACCTCATCCTGGTTCACCTGGAGGAGACTCACACTCAACCCGTCAATGACCTCTTTAGCCAACTCGTTCATTGCACGAAGGCGAGTGACGTCCACACGACCATCGTGAACGGGGATGTTCTGATGAACAATCGCGAGCTAACGCTGGTGGACGAAAAGCAGGTGCTGGAGGAGGCAAAGAAAGCAAATACGGATCTGACAGAGCGCCTCCGTACGCTGCCCGGGTAGCCCTCGCTGGCCCAGATCAAAAAGGTTTGATTAAAAACCGAAAGGCAGACTTGATCCCCTTTGTTATTTACCGGGCCTCCGGGAAAAGCTTCGGTAGAAAATCATTCGTGTAGGTCTCACTCGCCGAGAAATCGATCTTGACCTTCATATATTTTACAGCGGTAGCCCGCGTGTACTCCATCTTCTCCTGCGTCATGTAGCCGATCCCGAACTTCTTCGCCGGCTTCGTCAGCAGGTGATCCACCGCAATCGCCCAATGGGCTCGCGCCAACTTGCGGCTCGTGGCTGGATGGGCCTTGACGAAGATATCGGTGGCCTCTTCTGGATGCTCGATCCCCCATGCTACCCCCTTCATCGTGGCCTCCAAGAACCGCCGGACCAGATCTGGCTTTTCCCGGATCATTTTATCTGTCGTGATCAGCCCATTCGAGTAGACATCTATCCCGAATTTGCTGTAGAAAATGACATGGACGTCCTTGCCCACCTTCTTGGCCCCAGCCCGGACAGTCGGTATTTCTGTGGCGTAGAAGCCGCCGCCATCCACCCGCCCGGCGAGCAGGCTCGGCGCCACGGCATCCGGCGTCATGTTCACCCATTGGACCTTGTCCTGGTCGACGCCGTTGACCTGAGCAAAGGCCGGGAAGATGATCTTGACCGCGTTCTGCTCGGGCGACCCGATCTTCCGTCCCTCTAGGTCCTTTGGCTTGGTGATCCCCGAGCCCTTGAGCACGATGATGGTATGCATCGACTTGTCGTGAATCATCCCGATCAGCTTTATCTT
>JAZFYO010000073.1:0-13425 GCA_036443615.1 Binatia bacterium
AGAGAGAGGATCAAATCGGCCTTCTCGATCATGTCCGAGTCAGTGAGGTTGAGGGGATGGTTGGTGGGGAAATTCAGGCGCCGGTTAAAGTCAATAACCGGAATCGATAGAAGCTCTGCAAGCTTGATCAGGTTGTGAAACGATTCCGGGTTGCGCCCTGAATAGTCTGTAAGAATGAGCGGATTATTGGCTTCGACCAGCATCTCTGCGGTCTTTTCCAGGGCCTTCAAGTTCCCTTGAATCGGCTCCGATGGCTGAAGCCGACTCACGTTGGGGATGGGGATGTCCTGGGTCAGCTTATCCTCCTGGATTGCCGCATCCCAGCAGAGGTAGACCGGACCTTTGGGCTCGGTCATCATCACCCGGTGAGCACGGGCGAAGGATTCCGGGATGCTGCCAACGGTAGCGGGCTGGTCATCCCATTTGACATAGTCTCTGATGGCGTTTCCCTGAACTAGCGCTGTGTGAATCCAGTCAATTTGAGGACGTCTGCGAGTCGTATCCATGGGCCCCGTGGCGCCCATGATCATGACCGGGACACGGTCCAGGTAGGCGTAGAAGATCGCCATGCAACAATGCAGCATCCCGACAACGTCGTGGACGATGGCCACCATCGGCTTGCCTGATGCCTTGGCGTAGCCATGGGCAATCTGCACGGCTACCTCCTCGTGGCAGCAGGTGATCATCGGCATCTCATTTTTTCCGTAATTGACCAAGGAGTCATGCAGTCCGCGAAACGTGGCTCCTGGATTTAAGCTCGTATATGGGACCTTGTACGCGCGCATCATGTCAACGATGATATCTGATCCAAACTTCTCGTAGGCCATCTTTTCCCTCTCAAGATAATCCTATAGCTGGTATACCAAAGGGTGCTCGATCATAGTGAGTTTTCCCTAGCCGAGCAAGGGGATTCAGGCTGAGCTATCTCTTCTTTCCCTTCTTTGTCTCCTCCCAGCCTCTCATCCTCTCCTTGATCGTTTTCTCGTAACCAGACTCGGAGGGGTTGTAGTACTTTTTCCCCTTGAGTTCTTCGGGCAGGTGTTCCTGGTCGGTGAAATGCCCAGGAAAATCGTGGGCATATCGGTACCCCTTACCGTAGCCCAGCTCTTCCATCAGGGTCGTAGGTGCGTTACGCAGGTGTAGGGGCACCGGCAAGGCCCCTTTCTCTTGGACGTCTTTAGCTGCCTCTAGCATGGCCTTATAGGAGGCGTTGGATTTAGGGGCAGTTGCAAGATAGGTGACCGCCTGGGACAGCGGTATCCTCCCTTCGGGCAGGCCGACGAAATGAACAGCGTCTTTGGCCGCAACAGCAACTTGAAGTGCCTTGGGATCCGCGTTTCCGATATCCTCTGAGGAGAAGATAATCATTCGGCGCGCGATGAAAAGCGGATCTTCGCCCGATTCCAACATCCGCATGAGCCAATAAAGGGCCGCGTCGGGATCGCTTCCCCTCAGGCTTTTTATGAAGGCAGAGATGACGTTGTAGTGCTCCTCACCGGATTTATCGTAAAGTAACGGCCTTTTTTGCAGCGCCTCTTGTAGGGAAGGGAGATCGATCTCTTTTTTTTCCTTCTGTCCGCGGACCATGTCTGCTGCAGTCTCCAGCGCATTCAAGGCTGTCCGGGCATCACCCTGGGATACTTGAACCAAGAACTCACGCCCTTCGAGAGTGATTCCCAACCCCAAGGCACCCAGTCCTCTTTTTTGATCATGTAATGCCCGGTCGATGATTAAGCCAATGTCGTCGGGAGATAGGGGATGGAGGACCAATACTTGACAGCGTGATAGAAGAGGGGAGATCAATTCGAATGAAGGGTTCTCCGTCGTAGCACCGACAAGGATAAAATCACCGTGTTCGACGTAGGGAAGAAATGTGTCTTGCTGAGACTTGTTGAAGTGATGAATTTCGTCCACTAGGAGGACCATGGGGATTGATAGACGCTGGAGCCGTTGTGCTTCTTCGATAATTTTTTTAAGCTCCTTGACCCCAGAGGACACGGCTGAGAATTGAACACAGTGGGCGCCAAAGGACGTGGCTAGAACCCGCGCCAGGGTGGTTTTCCCGCACCCTGGTGGCCCCCAAAGAATAAGGGAGTGGATCCTCCCTACTTGAATCATCTCACGGATTAATTTTCCGGGTTCGAGCAGGTGCCGCTGGCCCTCAATTTCGTCTAAGGTCAAGGGCCGTATTCTATCGGCTAGGGGAATTGAGGGTCGCCGATCTTTGGGTGGAGACGAGTCGAATAGCTCCATGACGGACATACTATCACAATATGGCCGTGGGCCTGTACCAGGGGCCCTGATGACGACACTGAAGATTGTTTACTGTTGGCCGGATAATAGGATCGAATTGCTGTGTTCTAAGACTGCTGTCGGTCTACCTCGTATAGACGCGCGCGTTTTCCCGAAAGCTTCCTCAGGTAATAAAGCTTGGCCCGGCGGACCTTCCCGCTGGATACGACCTGAATTTTATCGATGTTCGGTGAGTAAAGAGGAAAGATCCGTTCCACCGCAACTCCATAAGAGATCTTTCGTGCCGTGAAAGTGACGCGATTCCCCTTCCCGGAAATACGAATGATAACTCCCTCGAAAACTTGAGTTCTCTTTTTTTCTCCCTCAACCACTTTGACGTGAACGCGAACGGTTTGGCCAGGTCTAATTGACGGCATGTCTCTCTTTTGCTCGGCCTCGAGCTTGTCTACTAGGTCCATAACCTTCTCCCTTCTTCTATCCGATTCCCAGAATCTGGTGAAGCATAATAGCCGCCGCCGAGCGAACCGAAAGATGATTGTAGCTAGTGGGTCCCTCGACTGGCTGCAAGATATAGTCTGACTGGGACAGGACCGATTCCACTAGACCCCAGCCGGTACCCAAGAGGAGCAGAAAAGGGTCCGAACTCTTTTCTAGCATTTGTCGCAACGTAGTGAAAGAGGTCGTCTGCCCCGCGCGGATTGCCCGTGCAGAGGTAGCTACGAGACAGGGCCGTCTCCCGTATTCCTGCTCCAGGTCCATAATGGCATCGTCCAGCGTGTCTTTTAAACGAACCAAGGCTAGGGCCTCTTTTCTGGTCTCGTTGTAGGAACTCCCATAGCCACGCTCCCAGTGGTCAACGATCTTAGCTGCAAGCTTTTGCAGTGCCTTGACGGGGTTGATGACGTAAAACCCGCTTACCCCGTAGGTGCGAGCCGACCGGGCGATGTCGTGGATGTCCATGTTCGTGATTGCCGTGGTGACCACCTGGCCGTTTTTGTCATAAACCGGAAAGTGAAGCAGCGCGAGATAAAGATGAGCCGAAGGCTGAGCGTAACGCTGCCTTTCCTCAGAGGTGAGTGGAGCCTTCTTGAATAGGTCGGGGCGTCTCTCCCGAGTAAGCTTGAGGCTCATCTCCCGGCGCCAATCTTTGATCCGCTCGTGATCACCAGAGAGAAGGACGTCGGGAACTTTCTGTCCTCTGAATGTTTCTGGACGGGTATACTGTGGGTGTTCCAGTAGTCCCTCAGCGAACGACTCTTCCTGAGCCGACCTGATATTTCCCAGGACACCCGGGATCAGTCGGGACACTGCATCGATGACGACCATCGCTGGGATCTCCCCTCCGCATAGGGTGTAGTCCCCGATGGACAGCTCGTCGTCGACTGAGCTTTTGACCCTTTCATCTATTCCTTCGTAGCGGCCACAGATAAAAACCAGTTCTTTCTCTCGCGCAAGCCGATGGGCCTCCGCATGGTTGAAGACCCTTCCTTGCGGAGTTAGCAGTATGACGCGCGGGTTCTTTAGCTTTCTTCTTACATCCTCTATCGCTTTAACGAGGGGCTCAGATTTCATGATCATGCCCTGACCGCCGCCATAAGGATAATCGTCAGTTACCCGATGGCGATCCGTGGCATAGTCTCTGAAATCCACTAGACGAACCGAAATGAATCCTCGATCCTGGGCCTTTTTTAGGATGCTATGATCCAAGGGGGATGAGAACATAGGCGGGAAAAGAGTGATCACAGTAATATCAAGCACGGCGTTTATCAGAAGCGGGCTGGCTAGACTTCCAAGAGCCCTTCAGGAGGGTCGATAATCACTTTTCTTCCGTGGAAGTCGATCTTCTCAATGACTTCTTTTACTGCAGGGATGAGGTGATCCCTAGAGGCACCAGTAACCACATAGAGGTCACCCCCCTCCGTAAACCAGATCCTGGTCACCTTCCCAATCCATTCGCCATGGGTGTCCAGGACATCGAAGCCTTCTACTTGATAATAGTAATACTCGCCTGGTCCTAAAGGTTGGAGCGAATCTTCTCTTATTAAGAGAGTGGAGCCGACCCACTTCTTGGCATCGTTGATTTCGTTGGTTCCTCGTAGTTTCACAAGTAAATTTCGCTTGTGAACCTTGCTTCTTTCGAGGTAGTGGGGTGAACTAACTCCACCCTTCTCCAATACGATGTCCCTGGCTGAGTAAAGGATGGTACTCTGGGGGTTATATAGTCTTAACTTGAGCCACCCTTCGATGCCGTGTGTGGTCACAAGCTCGCCCAGGGGGACGAGGCGCGTGGGCGCCGTATCCGCGGCGACGGTCTGGTTATCGCTCTTCCACAATCTCGAGTACAACCTTTCGGTTTACCCTTGAGGCAGCCGCATTTAGAATGGTTCGAATGGACTTTGCCGTTCTTCCCTGCTTTCCAATAATTCGGCCGAGGTCCTGTTTCGCTACCTTCAGTTCCAAAACCGAGGCAGTTTCTCCTTGGGTCTCTATGACCTCGACGGCGTCGGGATTGTCCACCAGAGATCTCGCTAAATATTGAACCAGTTCCTTCATGAAGGAGATAACCTCCCGTAGTTAAAAATGTCAGGAAGGCAAGGATCCTTGGCTTGTCCTTGCTGCCTTTTTAATTAATTCTGAAACGATTAGCGTCGGCCGGGCTCCCTGTTGTAGCCATTTTTCTATTTTTCCGCTGTCGATCTTAATTCCACCGGTATCCGCCCTGGGGTCATAGGTCCCCACCTGCTCGATGAACCTTCCATCCCGTGGCGCTCGGGAATCGCTGACAACGATACGATAGAATGGATTTTTCTTTGCCCCGTGTCTGCTCAAACGTATTTTCACACTCATAGTTCTTTTCCCTGATCTAGTGGAAAGGTATGGAGGTTCGGTTGAAGAACGCTCTGCCTCCGCCTTTGTTCATCCTCTGCATCATTTTTCTCATTTCCATGAACTGCTTTATGAGGCGATTGACATCAGTGACCGTGGTTCCGCTCCCTTGGGCGATTCGACGTCTTCTGCTCCCGTTTAGGAGAGCGGGGTTGCGCTGCTCAGCGATCGTCATGGAGTTGATAATGGTCTCAACTCGCATGAGCTCTCTATCTGCCTGGGTCATGTCCAGCTTGTGGCTAAGTTTTCTACCCCCCGGGATAAGATCCATCAGTTCTCCGACGGAGCCCATCTTTCTCATCGCCCCCAGCTGCGATTTAAAGTCCTCCAGAGAGAATGAACCCCGCTTGGTCAGTTTTTCCAACTTCGCGGCTTCCTTGGTCTCATGGGCCTGCTCTGCCTTTTCGATGAGGGTTAGGACATCTCCCATTCCCAAAATTCTCGAGGCTTGACGATCCGGGATAAAGGGTTCCAGGGCGTCCAGTTTTTCACCCACTCCCACAAACACGATAGGCTTACCGACGATTTCTCGCATAGAGAGAGCAGCACCACCACGTGCATCTCCGTCGGTCTTGGTAAGGATGATGCCGGTCAGATTGAGCCACTGGTCAAAACTCTGGGCCTGGTTGACCGCGTCTTGTCCGGTCATGGAGTCTGCGACCAATAGAACCTGGTGCGGTTGCAGTGCTTCTTTTATAGACTGAAGCTCCTTCATGAGATCCGTGTCAACGTGGAGTCTCCCTGCCGTGTCGATGAGGAGTAGATCTAAGCGTTGTCTCCTGGCCTCCGCGAGGGCTTCTTGACAGATTGCAACGGGTGATTTCTCCGGATTGGAGCCGTGCACCGGTATCTCAATCTCTCCTGCCAGTATCTTGAGCTGTTCTATCGCAGCGGGTCGATAGACGTCCACAGAGACAAGATAAGGGGTTCTCTTCTTCTCTTTTTTTAAGTAGAGGGCCAGCTTAGCCGCTGTAGTCGTTTTGCCTGAGCCCTGTAGGCCCGCGAGCAGGATGATCAGGGGCGGGTTTGCCCTCAGAATCAAGTCCTCGCGTTCTCCCCCAAGGAGGGAGATGAGCTCCTCTCTGACGATCTTGATGAGTTGTTGCTCTGGGGTGAGGCTGAGGAGGACCTCTTGGCCCAGGGCTTTTCCTTTGACCGATTCAGTAAAATTCTTTACGACATTGAAATGGACGTCCGCTTCTAGGAGGGCTAGGCGGACCTCACGTATGCTCTCTTCAATATTCTTTTCGGTGATCCTCCCCTGACCCCTAAGCTTTTTAAAGGTCAGCTCCAGTTTGTCGGTTAAGGTCTCAAACATGATCCAGGGGACGTGTAACCTGTTATCTTTTCAGGGAAAAATTATAGGGGGAGGGTAGTACGAAATTGTCTACCTGTCAAGGAAGGACAAAAAACCCGGCCTGCCGCTCATCCCGTTCTACAGGGGGTTCAGGCAAGCCGGGTCTTTGGGATAGGAATTTACATCATGCCGCCCATTCCGCCCATTCCGCCACCTGGGGGCATCGGTGGCATTGCTGCAGATTTTTCATCTGGTTTTTCCGCCACGACTGCCTCTGTGGTGAGGAGGAGCCCCGCGATGGATGCCGCATTTTGCAGCGCGGTGCGGACTACCTTGGTAGGATCGATAACCCCTGCCTTCATGAGGTCTTCGTATTTTTCCGTAGCAGCGTTGAAGCCGAAGGCTCCCTTTCCCTCCTTTACTTTTAGCAGGGCAATGGAACCGTCCACGCCCGCGTTCTGAGCGATTCTTCGTAGAGGTTCCTCCAGTACACGCCGCACGATGGTGATGCCCGACTTTTCATCCTCAGAGGCCCTTAGCTTATCCAGGGTGGATATGGTCCTGAGCAGTGCAACCCCACCGCCGGGAACGACCCCCTCCTCGACCGCTGCACGAGTGGCATGGAGGGCATCCTCAACCCGCGCCTTCTTCTCTTTCATCTCCACCTCTGTGGCCGCACCTACATTAATGACTGCTACTCCCCCAACCAGTTTTGCAAGCCTCTCTTGGAGTTTTTCACGATCATAATCCGAGGTGGTCTCATCGATCTGGGCCCGGATCTGTTTGATCCGGCCCTCTATATCAGCCTTTTTTCCGGCCCCATCCACTAACGTGGTGTTTTCCTTGTCTACTACGATTCTCTTCGCGCGTCCCATGTCCTGGAGGGTTAAATTTTCCAATTTAATCCCCAGCTCTTCAGCGACGAGCTTGCCTCCGGTGAGAATGGCGATATCCTCCAGCAGGGCCTTTCTCCTGTCTCCGAAGCCAGGCGCCTTGACCGCCACGCACTGGAGGGTACCTCGGATCTTGTTGACCACCAGCGTCGCCAGCGCCTCCCCTTCCACGTCTTCGGCGATAATGATGAAGGGTTTCCCAGTCTTGGCTATCTGCTCAAGGACAGGCAGGAGGTCCTTCATTGTTGAGATCTTCTTTTCATGAATCAGTAGGTAGGCGTCTTCGAGGGTTACCTCCATGCGCTCCTGGTCCGTCACGAAGTAAGGAGAGAGATAGCCGCGGTCAAACTGCATTCCTTCAACTACTTCCAGGCTCGTTTCTAAGCCCTTGGCCTCCTCCACCGTAATCACGCCCTCTTTTCCGACCTTATTCATCGCTTCCGCGATCACATCGCCTATGGTGGAGTCGTTGTTAGCAGCAATGGAACCCACCTGTGCAATCTCTTTGGGATCTCTAGTATCCTTTGACAAATCCTTGAGCCCCTCAACAACGGCAGCGACCGCCTTGTCAATCCCTCGTTTTAGACCCATGGGATCATGTCCGGCCACTACCATCTTGATCCCTTCTGAGTAAATCTGGCGCGCTATAATGGTCGCCGTAGTGGTTCCATCACCTGCCACATCCGAAGTCTTGCTGGCGACCTCCTTGACCATCTGTGCACCCATGTTTTCAAACTTGTCTTCGAGCTCGACCTCTTTTGCCACCGTCACCCCGTCCTTTGTAACATTCGGCGCCCCAAAGGACCTGTCCAACACAACATTGCGTCCTTTGGGTCCAAGGGTAACTGTGACGGCATCTGTAAGAATATTGATTCCCCTATGGATTGCCTCTCGCGCCTCCTGGCTAAATTTTACGATCTTAGCTGCCATCTTTGTGCCTCCTTACCTTTCTATTCTAGTATGATTATTTCTCGACGATGCCGAGAATATCCTCTTCGCGCATGATCAGATGCTCCTCACCGTCAATGCTGATATCGGAACCCGAGTACTTGCCAAAGAGCACCCGGTCGTTGACCTTGACATCCAGCGGTGTGATTTTACCGTTATCATTCACCCTCCCTTTACCGACAGCAACCACCCGACCTTCCTGCGGTTTTTCCTTTGCCGTGTCAGGGATGATGATCCCACCCTTTGATTTTTCTTCTTCCTCAATTCTTTTGACAATAACTCGGTCCTGCAAGGGCCTGATTTTCATTTCCCTCCTCCTTTCTGATTTATGTCCTTAACCTAGCGATTTTGCAGAGAAATTACTAGAAGGAACTACTAGTGTAAAGTGATATCTAGCATAAGCGGCTTAAATTTAATCACACAACCTGCCCTGTCAAGGAGTCGAAGAGAAAACATCGCTGTTATTACAACAGCCGGGGGTGAAAAGCAAGGAGGCTGGCCTAGGCTCTCTGTTTGTTAAGCTCTTCTTCGAGATACTTGCGGTAGAGGATCTCCCACTCTCGGCTTCCGGGAGGAATGGGACGCGATAAGGACTGGATCTTTTGGCGCACAAGCTGATCCAGACGATCTTCCAGATTAAAGGCCTCCCTTAGGACTTCCTTGGTTTCTCTGAGCGCCCTGGATTCGTTGGGGAAATCAACAAGGTCTCCAGTCCTTAGGTTGTCCATTATGAGATGGGCAAGATAGGAAATCCGGCCATCAGACAGACCCTTCACAGTACAAATCCCCTATTTTGGGCCAGTTTTTGTTTGATCATTAAAAACGCTTTATGCTGATCGGCATCTCTAGCCTCGCTGGCATGGGCAGCCAGCACCTTTCGTGCCTCGTCCTCGATAGCCTCCTCATCGCGAAAATTTTTCGTTATAATGGCTGCTATCTTTGCCTTGACGGTTGCCTCATCCGATTTGAGGACTATCATATCCTTAGTACGGTAGTTTTTTAGAAGGCGGTCAACCAGTTTGTTGATTTGCTCAGGTCTGATCTTCATTGGCTGTGGAAAAGCTGTGGATAATGTAAGGATACCCTGTGGGTAGCCTGGGGGAACTGTAAAACCCCCCCTTCCTTCATTAAGCCTTCTTGCCATATTAAGTCAACCTTGATAAAGCGCCAAAAAAGAGGGAATGAAAATCCTTAAGCCAAATCCCTTGAGAAGGGGTGATAAAATCGGCGTTGTGGCACCTTCGGGGGCTGTCTCCAATGAGACGCTCGATGCAGGTGTCAACGCTCTCCGTCGTGAGGGTTTTCTCGTTGAGTTGGCCGAAGGGATTTTAGAACGTAAGGGGTACCTGGCTGGCGATCACAAGACAAGGGCTAGGGCCCTTGAGCATTTCTTCATGCGCGACGATATTCACGCCATACTCTGCGCACGTGGAGGCTTCGGTTCGGTGCAGCTGCTGCCCCTGATGGATCCTCGAACTATTCGCAACCATCCCAAGATCTTCATTGGATACAGCGATGTGAGCGTGCTCCTAAACTGGTTGCTCCAGGCGTGTGGGATGGTGACTTTTCACGGGCCAATGGTGGCCATGGACATAGCCCGAGGGCTGGAAGGGAGTACCCGAGAATTTTTCTGGAGTACCCTTTATGGAAAAAGCAAACACTGGCAGGTCCAAGCCTCGGAGACGGTCCGCCTTGGGGCAGGGGTGGTTCAGGCAGAAATGGTTGGGGGTTGTCTGTCTACTGTTGTCACGACTCTCGGAACGCCTTACGAGATCCAGACCGTCGGCAGGATCCTCTTTCTTGAAGATATCGGAGAGAAGCCCTATCGAATCGAGCGAATGCTCACCCATCTCAAAATGGCAGGGAAGTTGGCCGAAGTCGCAGGAGTCGTCTTTGGGCAATTTACCGATTGTGGGGCAGGGGAGGAAAGGGGTGTGGCAGAACTTATTGAAGATCTATTTCGCGATGTTTCCTATCCGGTCCTTTCGGGGCTTGCTGCGGGACATACAGAGAAAAATCTCCTCCTGCCCTTTGGTGTCAAGATGGCCTTGGATGGAAAGGCGAGGTCTGTTTCGTTGTTGGAATCTCCCACAGCTAAGCCTTAGGGGTCGTTCTAGAGGAAGATTATGAAATTTGGTGCTGTTGGAGATGCCTTTGAAGAGGCTATTGGCCAAGGCATTTTACCGGGGGGTGTGGTTCTGGTGGGTAGAGGAGATGAGGTCGTATTTAACAGTGCATTTGGTTTTCGTTCTTTGTTGCCGGAAAAGAGTCCCATGCAGCCAGATTCCATTTTTGATCTGGCTTCTTTGACGAAGGCGCTTGCTACGACGACGGCTCTGATGCTCCTGGTCAGGGAGAAGAAGATTCGCCTCGAGGATCGTGTGAATCGTTTCATCCCTAACTTCGGGGTTTTCGGCAAGACTCATATCACCATCCGTCATCTCTTGGCCCACTGTTCCGGACTCCCGTCATGGAAGCCCTATTACAAGGAGATTATTAGCGCAGAGAAGAGTGGAAGGCCGAACTTCGTTGCCAGCAGGGGGGCCAGGAGTTTCGCATTCGATGGGATTCACCGTGAGAAACTCGTGGCGCCGCCAGGCACCCGAACGCTGTATAGTGATCTGGGTTTCATGCTTCTTGGTGAAATCGTTGAGGAGATTAGCGGTCGGACCTTGGACCGGTACTGCCAAGAGGGAATTTTTGACCCGATGGGTCTTCGATCCACCTTCTTTGTGGACTTCACTCTACTGCGGCTGCGCCGAGTCCGCCCGGCCAAGGAGAGGATTGTACCCACGGAGAACTGTCCTTGGCGTAGAAGGATCCTCTGCGGTGAGGTTCAAGATGAGAATGCCTACGCCATGGGTGGAGTGGCTGGCCATGCGGGATTATTTTCCTCGGCTCAAGATATCCATCAATTAATAAGCCGACTTAAACGATGTTACGAAGGCCTTGATCCCTTCCTACCGGCTGATGTAGTACGAAGGTTTTTTACTAGGGATGATACTGTGGAAGGATCGTCCTACGCATTGGGCTGGGATACGCCTGCATCGACAGACTCATCCAGCGGAAGCTATTTTTCTGCTAACTCCGTGGGCCACCTGGGATTTACGGGGGTTTCAATTTGGTGTGATCTAGAGAAGAATTGCCACATCATCCTTCTGACCAATCGTGTCCATCCAACGCGGGAGAACGACGGGATCCACAAATTTCGCCCCCATATCCACGATCTCATTATGAAGACCCTCACCAATGAATGACGTCCCCGAACGCGGCCGCCACATTCACCTTATAGCGATCTGCGGGGTGGGGATGGCCTCGCTCGCCGGCTTACTTCAATCCCGGGGTTACGTCGTATCGGGATCGGACGAAGGGATCTATCCTCCCATGAGCACTTATCTGGCCGGGTTAGGGATTCAGGTGTTTTCGGGTTACACGGAGGATCATCTCAAGGGGCGCCCGGACCTTGTGGTAGTTGGGAATGCAGTTTCGCAAAACAATCCCGAGGTTCAAGCACTACTCAAGTTGAGGATTCCTTATATATCTCTTCCTCAGGCATTGAGGAGATTTCTTATTGGTTCGAAGAAGTCTTTGGTGGTTACGGGCACGCACGGGAAAACCACTGTGACCTCTCTCATGGTCTGGGTTTTGACCCGGGCCGGCTTGGATCCAGGTTTCTTTATCGGTGGTATTCCTGTCAATTTTGATGGCGGCTTCGAGGTTGGAAATGGGCCCTGGGTGGTTGTCGAGGGAGACGAATATGACAGCGCCTATTTTGATAAGGGGCCTAAGTTTCTTCACTACGAACCCCAGATGGTTATCTTAACCAGTTTGGAATTCGATCATGGAGACATTTACCGCGACCTGGATCACATGAAAGGCGCCTTCCGACGTCTCCTGGAGATTGTCCCTCCTTCCGGGACGCTTTTGGTCTGTAACAGATACCCGGCAGCGAAGGAGGTGTCACGTGCGGCTCGTTGCCCTGTTATATTCTACGGAGACGGTGAGCCCAGCGGGTGGGTGGCAAACAATATCCGGGCGGAGAGTCACCGGATGCTGTTTGAGGCTTGCTATAAGACAAGGTCTGAAGGGGTCATTGAATTATCCTTAATAGGACGGTACAACGTGGAAAATGCCTTAGGCGCTTATGCCATGGCCAGGGAATTGGGGATAAGACCGGAGGTGATCCGAGAGGCCATGGCGACTTTCGCCGGAGTCAGGAGGAGGCAAGAGTTAAAAGGTGAGGTAGGCGGCATTACTATTATCGATGATTTTGCCCATCACCCCACGGCGGTGAAGGAGACTATTGCTGCCGTCAGATGGGCCTATCCCGGGCACAGGGTCTGGGCGGTATTTGAACCAAGGAGTCAAACCAGCAGGAGGCGTATATTTGCGCGTGAGTTTTCTCAAGCCTTGGCTAGCGCTGACCGGATTATCGTGGCCGGACTCTATCGCCCTGAGAAGATTCCCGAAGGGGAGCGTCTTTCGCCCGCCGCGCTTGTTGAAGAAATCGGTCGACTCTGTGAAGATGATCGCGCTGTGTTTATCGAGCGAGCGGATGAAATTGCCTCCTACGTCGCCGAGCACTCCAAATCGGGGGACCTAATTCTAGTCATGTCTAACGGTAGCTTTGATAGGGTATTGGAAAAGATATTGGGCTTATTGGAGGCCAGGCTTTCGGCTCTACCGTAAAAAGTGTGGTTCCGTGAGTTGAGAACCCCAGTCCTGGCAAGGGATTGAGCGTGCTTTTACAGGAGCTGCCATCCCTTCGCTTCAGTGGCCCTCGGCGGGAAGCCTTAGCTGCTCGCTTCGGGCAGCCTCGAAACTCGCTACGCTCAAACAGTCGATGCTGCTTTTCCTCAGCTTCGCAGAGGCTGCCAACGCCTCAGAACCAATCTTTCGCTCAGGCACGCCAGCTCCCTTTGCATTGGGCGTGGACTGAGGGGGCTTGCTGAGCGAAACACCAAAGGTAGACAGCCGCAAGTGCACGGTCAGAGGGGTGCGAGGTTGAAAGCCGTGGGCACCCGAGCATCCAGGTTTCCTCAGGCCCCTACCTCAGGTGATAGCACCCCGGGGCAGGATCGGGTGGGGCCCTCAGGGCACAGGCCCATTGCCCACGGTTGGAGACCTCGTACCCCGAGGAAAACCAAG
>JAZFYO010000074.1:0-3516 GCA_036443615.1 Binatia bacterium
GGATGAAGCACCCCGGCACTTCGGCCTTCTCCGGCATAGAGGAAAGGGAAGGGGGCTGCGCTGCATTGCAGCAGACCCTTAGGGATCTCAAAGACGGGATGGTTGATCCTTCCCGAGCCCTGGAGGCTTTGAACGAAGGCCATTTTGGCCGCAAGAACCGTGAAAAAATTTCAGATCAATTCGTTCTCTTCGACGCCTTCATCTCTTGTTGCAAGGAACGGGGAATCAGGGACTATTCCGACCTGGACATCCAGGTTATCGAGCCAGTCCATTCATCGGATTTTCTCAAGCAATTTAGTCAGATATTCTACTACGGCTTCTACGATCTGACGCAAGTTCAGGTGGACCTGTTCCAGACCATCGCGCACCAATATCCGACTACCCTGCTGTTTCCCCTGATCCGGCGCCATCCCGGGTTGCCCTTTGCCGAGCGCTTTTATGAAAGGTACGTCCAGGGCCTGGCCGGCGATGGGACGCAGACCCTGAATTTAGCGGGTGGTAGGGAGCCGGTGCAGGGCCCTGTCCAAGCTGGAGTCCTCCCCGTTTTCGTGGATGACCCCGATGGGCTTAGTGATCCTGTGTCAGAGAATCTCCGTTGCACGATCTTGAGCTGCTTTGGCGCGCGGGACGAAGTGACGACTGTGGCAAAAGAAATTCTCCGGCTGGTCTCCGACGAGGGAATAACCTTTGATGAAATTGGCGTGGTGGCACGAGACCTCGCATCCTATGTTCCATGGATAAAGGAGGCCTTCATGGAACATCGCATCCCCATCACCACCACGGCCCAGGAGCCCCTAGCCCAGTTTCCCATCGCCAAGGCCGTACTCCTTTTCCTCAACCTGGCCTCCAAGGACTACCTTCGTTCTCACTTCGTCGATCTGGTTTCTTCTCCCTTCTTCAACATCCGTTCCTTCTGCCCGGACGGGATCACGGCCCGTCCCGACCTTTGGGATCTACTTACCCGGCGCATGGGGATCACCAAGGGTTTGGACGGGTGGCGCCGACTGGAGAGACACCTAAAAAGGGATTTGATCCTGACGGAGACCGAGGACGAAAATGAGACACCAAGGATGTTGTCTGTTTCCGCCAGTCAGGTCCGCATACTCTGGGATCTCTTTACCGAGATCTACGGGGATTTGGAGTCCTTACCGAGGGAGGCCTCTTGGAGCCGGTACGCCAGCGCGTGGAAGGAGTTGCTGAAAAAATATCTGGAGATCACGGATGAAAACGAAAATCAGGCGCCAGCGCAGGAGGGTCGAGTCAGAGAGGCGATCCTCGATACCCTTGAGCGGCTTGTCGGGCTGGATGCCGTCAGCCCGAAAATATCTCTGGTGCATTTTATCCAGACCTATCGGCGCTCGTTGGATCGATGCTCCATACCGTTATCGGATTGGAATGTGAACGGCGTGGCGGTAGAGGAAGTGATGGCAGCTCGGGGGATACCCTTTCGGGTGCTCTTTATCCTGGGATTGAACGAAGGCACTTTTCCTCGCACCATCCGGGAAGACGCTTTCCTGAGGGATCGGCATCGGCGGGTTCTGGAGACGGTGCTGGGATTCAAGGTCAGCGAGAAACTCGCTGCATTCGACGAAGAAAAACTTCTCTTTACTCTGCTTGTAGGGGCGGCGAGAGAACGTCTTTACTGCCTGTACCAGCGTTCGGATGAAAGCGGCAGGGCCTTGATCCCGTCCTGGTATCTGGGGGAGCTCCGGCGCGCCATGGGTAAAGATGAGAGCAGCTCCTTATTAAAGGAGGCGGTCATTCCGCGCGGGATCACGGAAAAGCGGCAGGTAGAGCCTTTCAACCGGCACGAGTTTCTTCTTCCCCAGGAGCTTGCGGTCTGGTTGAGCCTGGAGTCCCAAGACCCGCTCCCGCTCGTTCAGCTCTTCTCGGACTCGGTGAATATTTACCGGCGTGGGTGGCGAGCGATGAAATTCTTGGAGGACACCGGAGGGAGCCTTGCCGAATACGATGGGACCGTTGGGCCGCTCTCGGAATACTGGAGTCGTCTTCGCGATCAGGGCGTTTCCCCGACTGCACTGGAGCGCTATGCCCTCTGTCCGTTCCAATTCTTTGCGCGCAACATCTTAAGGCTCGGACGGCTGGACCGGCCGGAGGAGATCACCGGTCTTAGCCCATCCGATGCGGGCGAGCTCGTACATCTCATCTTGAGATCTCTATACGGCGAGCTTATCGACCGGGGCTATTTTGCATCCAACAAAGCCTCCCTGGATGTTCAAGGGATCCTGGCGGGGTTATCCCAGCGGGTCTTCGCTGAATTTGAGTTGCATAGGCCGGTGGGTTATCGGCTTACTTGGGAGATATTTCAGGAGAGGCTCACGGAGTTGCTGGGCCAGGTAGTGGAACGGGACCACCAGGAGCTATTTCAATCCGGTTATCGTCCGCTTGCGCTCGAGATCGAGGCTAAGGAGCGGTTGGAAGACGGATGGACAGATCCATTGAAGGGTCTCACCGTTCTCGGCCGCATGGACCGGATCGATTATTGCCCTGAGAAAAACCGTTATCGCGTGATCGATTACAAGTATAAATCAGCTCGAACTCGGTCCACAGTTGACAACAATCTCAGCCGCTCCGCCCTGCGCGGTCAACGACTACAACCTCCATTCTATCTCCTTCTGGGAAAACGTTTTGCATCCCGGCGGAAAAAAGGGGCAGCGGATCCGACGATTGAGGCGGCATTTTATTTTCTCGCGCCCAACTGGCCACAGGGTCCTCTCGTGACCGAGTCCTTTCCTGCTGATGCCTGGGACAGATCACTGGGTGCGGGTTTGAAAGAGACCCTCTCTCTTCTTCTCGATGGAATTCAACAGGGCCGGTTTTTTATCCATCCAGGTCCACATTGTGATCACTGTGAGGTCTCAGAGCTCTGCCGAAAAAATCACCTGCCCTCTAGGTGGCGGGCGGATAACGATCCTAGTACACAATCGTTTCGCGATCTTGGGCAAAAAAACCCGAAAAGGGAGGAGGCGGATCGGGAAAGGAAGCCCCGTCGAACAAAGGAAAGAGAGACATGACCGACCACCCTGAACTTGCAGAGCTAGCTCAACTTGACGACCGGCCGGAACGCGAGCTGGCGGCGACCACCTTTGATCGCAACGTGGTGGTCACGGCAGGGGCGGGCACAGGAAAGACCACCCTGCTCGTGGATCGCCTGCTGCATTTGCTGATGCGCAATCCAGAACCGCTGAAGATCACCGAGATCGCGGCGCTGACCTTCACCAACAAGGCTGCTAACGAGATGAAGCTTCGCCTTCGGGAGCGCCTCCAATCTTACCTTGGAGTCCGATTGGATAAGGATACGGTGGATAAGCAAGAAGAAGAGGCTCAAAGAGGGATTCGATCTTTTATCGAAAGATACCACCTGACTAAAGACGAGATCGAGTCTCGATCGAGAGAGGCCCTCCGCCATATCGAGCGCAGCGGGATAGGCACCGTACACAGTTTTGCCGCCACCCTCCTCAGGCTCTACCCCATGGAGGCCGGGCTGGACCCGCA
>JAZFYO010000075.1:0-2283 GCA_036443615.1 Binatia bacterium
CTCTTTTCTTGGAATGACCAGTCCTGTGACACTGTTGGGATTGGAAAGAAAAATGATTTCCAGGCCATGGTCCCATCCGTTTATGAACTCCTGTAGCGGCAGTCTGAACTCATGCTTAGGCAAGAGAAAATAAGATTGTATCTCCGCTCTGACAAGCTTTAGGGCATTGTCGTATTCCGAGAAGGCCGGAACCACAACGAGTGCCTTGCGAGGCATTAAGGCTCGGCATAGAAGCTGAATAAGTTGAGTTGATCCATTTCCCAGAAGCACCTCTTCCGCTTTCACCCCGTGGTGTCGTGCCAACACCGCTTTAAGCTCTTGGCCTTCCACATCCGGATAGCGCGAGATCTCGTTGAAACTTTTAAAGAAGGCCTTTCGAGCCGTTGGAGGAGGTCCCAAAGGATTGATGCTAGAGCTGAAGTCAGTGATCTCTTTTGCATTGACGCCCATCTCTCTTGCCCAGGCGAAGACATTGCCTCCATGCTCCTTCTGGAGATCCGGTAAATCTAGAAGTGCCCGAAACTCAGTCTCAGTAGTAGCAAGAACGTGATGAGCGAAAGCGTTGCCGTAATTAGACCTAGCCACCGGCCCTCCTTCAACATATTCATATGGATTCCAGTTGTCTCCTCACCGATATGGGGCTTCCAGATTTCCTGACCAAAGTAGACACTGGGGCCTCCGAGTCTTATTCCAAATGCGCCCGCAAGGGCCGCCTCGGGATAGCCTGCATTGGGGCTCAGATGGTTGTCATGGTCGCGGCGCAATACACGGAGAGCCCGCGCTCCATCCAACCGCATAAGATAAGCCGCCACCACAATGAAAAGGGCAGTTAGCCGTGCTGGGATGAAATTCAAAAGATCATCCAGCCGTGCCGCAAACCGCCCGAAATAAAGGTAGCGCTCCGTCCGGTATCCGATCATGGAGTCCAGAGTATTTACTGCCTTGTAAATCATAGCCAAGGGAACTCCCCCTAGGCAAAGATAGAAGAGCGGGGCCACTATGCCGTCACACGTGTTCTCGGCCAAGGACTCTAAACTGGCGCGCAGGATTTTATCCTCACTTAAAGAGTGAGTTTCTCTTCCGACAATGTGGGAGAGCTCTTTCCTTGCCTCGGTCAGGTCCCCCGTGTGTAGCAGTGTTTCTACACGGCCCACTGTATCGATAAGGCCGCGTGTGGCCAGGGTTGTCGAAGCCAAGGCGACGGTGAAAAGAAAAAAGAGCAACGGAGGGAGAAGTGTGAAAAGCAAGGCCAGTGCCCAGGCAGCTCCTGCCGAGACTGTAATCAAGGCGAGCGTGACGACCATCCCAGCTAGAAAATCCCTCTGAGGTTTGCCGCTCCAAAAGAGTCGCTCTCCCAGGCTAATAAACTTCCCCATCAACACCACCGGGTGGGGAAGCCACCGAGGATCTCCGGTGGCGAGATCCAGGAGAAAAGCCCCTATAAGGAGCACCGCAGATGATTCTAATAACGCTTGCCAGCCCATAAGAGATTTTTCGGTTTTTTTGTCCCCACCAAATCAAAGATCTGTTTCATGTCGAGATGCTTGCAGAGATGATCAGCCCACGCGTCATAGGGATCTTTTTTTAATCCTTCTTTAGCCTTTCTGCGGAGACCTTTAAGCCTGAAAAGCTCTTCAAGCCAGTCGAGCCGAAAAGAGGAGTTGGCGAAAATGCCGTGGAAATAAGTTCCCCAAATACGGCCATTTTCCGCCCTGGTCCCATCTGTCTTGCTGACGCTTTGTCCTGCGCGTTTGAGAATGTTAAAAGCTGGAGAGGCAAGTTTGCCAATTTGGCTTCTCCCCATGTGAATCTCGTAGCTCTCAATCGATCTTTTAAACCCGTTTAGCTGGGAGCGCGCGATGACTTTTTCCGTAATCTTTTCCGCTGTCAACTCGGTGCTCACGGGCAAGAGACCTAGTCCTTTTTCTCGTTTCCTTCTTCCTTCGACCCCGAGAGGGTCTCTAACCTCATCTCCGAGGATCTGGTAGCCACCGCAGATCCCAACAACTCTACCTCCCCGCCGCGCATACGCCGAAATCACTTTATCCCAGCCCTCTTTCCGAAGCCATCCAAGATCACTCAGGGTGTTCTTTTAACCTGGAAGAATTACGGCGTCTGCCTGAGAGAGATCTTCGCGTTCTCTCAGATATCGCAAGACGACATCCCTTTCTCTCTCTAGCTCTGTAAAATCGGTGTAGTTGGCCATATGGGAGAGGTGGATGACCGCAATATTGACAGTCCGCGAAGAGAACGGCTTTCCCTCTCTTCTCCTTCGCTCCAAGG
>JAZFYO010000076.1:0-6362 GCA_036443615.1 Binatia bacterium
CAGAGAGCAGGCACTCAAAGAAGCAGTCAAGGCAGCTTCTCAGAAAGCAAAGGCAATCTCCGAGGCTCTCGACGTAAAAATCATTGAGGTGATTGAGGCCAGCGAAGGATCGGTTTCTATTCGTGTACCGCCGCAAAGGTTTGCAGCTTCACTAGCAGGAGTAGAAGCAGCCGCGACTCCGGTTTCCCCAGGCCAGCTAACAGTAAGTGCCAGCGTCACCATTCGTTACCGCATCGGACAGTAAAGGGAAGAAATCTTAATTCGGGAATAGAAGGAAATCTTGTGGGTAGATTGCGGGCTCAATCCAATTCTAGTTGCCCTTCCGAGCTGTACCCACGACGAGGCAATGTTGACGTTTGCAGGGTGCGTATAGGGTGCAGAAAGTGCGGTTATCTTCCGCGTCTCGCCGCGTCTCGCAACTCTAAGTTGTTGAAAGCTAGTAGTGGTGGGGGTCTTGGTCTGATAATCAGTCAGTGTGCTTCTTGCTCGCAGGTTTTCGATCGTTGCTTCTTCAATATTCCGGCAATATGGGAGGAGAAAAAGCCACGTGCAAATCAGCCACGATAACCGTTTGGATGGAAGAATCATCAGCGCACCAAATTATCTCACATAGAGCATTTTTCTTCGCCCCAGTGGATCGTTTCGGCACAGCTTGGCTTTTCCATTGTCTTCCCCGCCGCTGCGAGCGTAACATTTAGTGTCTCGTCCCATGAAAACCCGACGTTTGCTGATGGGGCTTGGGAGGGGAGATCAAGGAGCAGGGACATTGGCGACGACGAGCGACGCAGAGATCGCCCGCAACCCCCATCACACCCGATTCGAGCAGTAGCTGGACCCTTCACTCATGACTTGCCGCTTTCCTATCATCTGATGATTTTCGTGAAGAAAGTCTTGGCACAAAATAGGTTATAATGAGGTCAGCAACGGCGTCCCCTGGAGGGACAACCTAAAATCGCATGACCAGCTAGGAGAACACGATGGCCAGATTTACCATCAAAGTGAATGGACGTAATTACCCCATTAACGTGTCCCCGGACACGCCTTTGCTCTGGGTCCTGCGGGACCTCATCGGCTTGACTGGGACCAAATTCGGTTGCGGTATAGGCCAATGCGGGTCCTGTACCATCCATCTGAATGGCAATGCGGTTCGCTCATGCGTTCTGCAGGTGGGAAAAATCCAAGGGCGTTCGGTGACGACCATCGAAGGCTTATCCCCCGACCAATCCCATCCCCTCCAGAAGGCATGGATTCAAGAACAGGTCCCCCAGTGCGGCTATTGCCAGTCCGGCCAGATCATGCAGGCTGCCACACTTCTTGAAAGGAATCCAGCTCCCACGCGCGATGAGATCATTCGCCATATGGATGGCAATCTTTGTCGCTGCGGTACTTACGAGCGTATCTTGCGTGCCATCGAACGCGCTTCAAAAGAGGGCTAAATCATGAAGACAAACGAACAGATTCAAGGCGGTTCTTTGAGACACACGAGACGGGACTTTTTAAAGAGAGCTGGCAGCGGGCTCTCATTTGCGGTTGTCTTTGGCTCTGCGGGGGTGAAGGTATTCAGTGCGCAAGGAAGCAGCCGGGTGCGCGAGACTGCTCTGGGGGCCTGGGTGAGACTGAACTCCGACGGAAGCATTCTGATCTATAATCCGGCAGCCGAAATGGGACAGGGCTCCATGACGGCTTTGCCCGTCATCATCGCTGAGGAAATGGATGCCGATTGGTCGGATGTTCGAATCGAGTACTCTCCCATCGAACCCAGCATTTACGGGAGTCAAGGCAGAGGTGGTAGGAGGAGCATGAGAACAACGGGTAGCCGAGCCGTTAGAGGGTATTTCACCGACCTTCGTAAGGTTGGGGCCCAGATACGGCGGGTATTGCTGGAAAGTGTGGCCCGAGAATGGAACGTGCCCGTCTCGAAACTGACCACCGAACCGAGCACGGTAGTGCATGCCGCCAGCGGTCGTCGGATCTCCTATGGGGAAATCACCGCCTTCGCCCAGGTGCCTTCCCAGCTTCCGGAGATCGACGACTCCCAATTGAAGTCGCCCCGTGACTTTCGTCTCATCGGTCATTTTGTTCCGCGCTTCGATATACCTGATAAGACCAATGGAGCGGCCCAATTTGCGATGGATGTGCAGGTGCCCGGAATGCTCTATGCACTGATCTCGCGCTCTCCGGTGCACACTGCCCGGCCGGTATCCTACAACGAGTCGGAGATTGGCGCGATGGCGGGCATCACGACGACGGTAAGGCTGGAGCATGGAGTAGGAGTGATTGGCTCCTCCATGGAGGCGGTGATCAAAGCGCGTGGTAACCTGAAAGTTGAATGGAGTAAAGGCACTGAGGCCGAAGGCTTTGATAGCAAAGCGGCCTTGCTCGAGTATGCCCAGATTCCCGGAAGCGATCGCGTGCAAGCGCGTACGGTTTCTGAGCAGGGCGATGCACCAACAACGCTCCAACATGCTGCCCAACGCTATGAGGCCGATTTCCTGAGTGAGCATGTTTATCATGCGCAGATGGAGCCACTGAATGCTGTGGTCTCGGTGAATGAAGCAGGAGACGGGGCGGAGATCTGGGCTGGAACGCAGTCCTCCTGGGGGGTACGGACTGAGGCAGCCAAGACCCTCAAGGTGGGTCCTGAGCGTATAAAGTTCCATCCCTGTTACCTGGGTGGCGGTTTTGGACGGCGCTCCAATTCCGATTATGTGGTTGAAGCCGTGTACCTCTCCAAGGCCGTCAAACGGCCGGTCAAACTGATATGGACCCGAGAAGATGATCTGCAGTACGGCCGATTTCGTCCTATGAACTTGCAGCGCATGTCTGCCGGGGTTGATGAACAGGGCAACATTACGGCCTGGACCCACTGCGTGGTCGGGGACGGAGACAGTCTTCTTACCTCAGGTGCCGAAATTCCCTTTTACGATATCCCCAATCAGAAGATCGAAAGGTGTACGGTCAGCACCGGAATTCGGCTCAAGCACTGGCGTGCCGTAGGACATGGATTCAATAAATTTGCCATCGAGGCCTTTATCGATGAGATTGCTGCTGACCAGTCCATTGATCCCTACCAGTTTCGGCGCACCTTGCTGAGGAAGGCACCACGCGCTCTCAAGGTGCTCGATACCGTAGCCCAGATGGCTGCCTGGGGTAAGGAGCTGCCGGAGGGGCGTGCACGTGGCATCGCATTCTCCGAACGAAGCGGATCGTTGGCCGCCGGTGTGGCGGAAATCTCGGTAGACGATGCTAGCGGGAAGATTCGCGTTCACCGATTCTGGAGTGCTGTTGATGGGGGCATCATTGTTCAGCCTGATAACGCCCGGGCGCAGATCGAAGGAGGCATTGTCACCGGATTGAGCAGTGTCCTTTTCGAGAGCCTAACGCTCAAGGATGGCAAGGTCCAGGAGTCGAACTACCATGATTATTCCATTTTGCGCATGTCCGATATGCCTGAGATTGAGGTGAAGTTCATCGAGTCCTACGAACCTCCTTCCGGGCTTGGAGAGGCCGGGGTTCCGATAACCGGGGGCGCAGTAGCCAACGCCTTCGCTGCGCTCACCGGCAAGCGCCTACGTCATCTTCCCTTCTCACCAGAACGGGTTCGTGCACTCTTGGACGAGCACAAAATTCAAAATCAAAAATTCCAAATCTGAAACAAAATCCAAATTCAAAAACTCAAGATTCGAAACCTGGAACCTGAAGAGCTCGGATGTCGAAACCAGACATCGCAGGCCAGGAAGATTCAGGACTTCAACTCATTTTCGTGGCAGGTTTTAGAATTGGAATTTCAGAGTTGGGAATTTATTTCAGATTAGAGCTTAGTGCCGGACAGTACGCCTGCTATGCTCGACCCGCAAGCGGGTGTGCCCTCGCGTGGCGCAACGCACTCAGAACGGCGTTTTCGGCCCCTCTCTACGAAAACCTATGCATAATCCGGGCTATAGAATGTCGAGGGCATCAGTGGAGCAGAATTCCTGTCCAAGGAACCAAGTCTTACATCATATCCATGGTGTCGTCGGGGGGCGCCTCTTGAGTTTGCAGAGTCACCTCTCGAGCCTCCACATCGGCACCTTTTCGCACACCAAGGATTCGCAGGTCATCACCAACCTTTAGGTCGTTGAAGCCAATCTCTTCTGCCCCCTCCTTGAAAACGGTGTTCTCAGTAGTCAGAATGTTGGTTTCTCCCCGGGAGGTTCTCACAACGAACGATTTGTTCTCTGAATCGATCTTTGTGATCTCTCCTGTCCGCTGTGCCTGCTGGGCATAAGCCTGATTGAGCGCAAGGGTCCCCAGTAGCGGGACCATGAGAACCACAAGCTGGATGAATTTTTTCTTCATGTATTGTCTCTCCTTCCGGCTTGCCTTCAATATTACAGGAAGTCATGATTGAGTCCACTGGAAAAAAGGGCTGTGAGCCTAGATGATTGGGCAGCAAGATACCGTTTCTCTAAAGTACATGTCACCACCGATCTTGAAGGGTTGAAAGAGTAGGCAACTGTTGATTATATATTCTTGCCGGCAGAACTGATTTATGCAGCAAATGATTAAGGCAGTCAGCGTCGTCTTATCCCGAGGACCGAATTCAAGAGAGGTCTTCCTGGTCAAGCGCGCTCCCCAACTATCCTTTCTGGGGGGGTACTTTGCTTTTCCGGCGGGCACTTTGGAAGATGAAGACCGTGAGGTCGCACAGCTTTATCTCACCCCTCACCCCGACGAGTACAAGGAGGCGGACTACCCGGCATTTCTGGCTGCCGCCGCTCGTGAGTTGTTTGAAGAAACCGGGGTTTGGTTGGCACGCGGGAAGGCCCTCTCCCGGAAAAAGCTGCGGGACTACCGGCGACAGATTCTCAGTAATCAAATCCGCTTCTCAGAGGCTTTGAAACGGGAAGATCAACGGCTCGACAGCCAAGACTTTACACCGATTTTCCGCATCACCACGCCCCCTTTTACCCAAAGGCGTTACGATACCTGGTTCTTGCATTGTCACATTCGAGCTGAAGAGGAGGTGGAAATTTGGCCCGGAGAACTAGTGGAAGGAAGCTTCATCACTGCCGAAGAGTCCCTGGAACACTGGCGGCGGGGAACGCACTTGATTGCCCCCCCCGTACTGCTCCTTCTTCAGGAATTGGTCACTCGCGACTGCGAGAGCTTTCTCCCTTATGCTCGCCAGCTGGGCGAATCGTTTAATCTGGGTAAACGACGACACACTTATTTCAGCTGTGGAGTTTTGTTGGTACCCCTTCGGACACCAACCATGCCACCTGCCACCCACACCAATGCTTACCTGGTGGGAGATCAGAAACTCTATCTGATTGACCCAGCCACACCGCACCCATCCGAACAGGAAAAGCTTTGGAACCTTCTAGATGAACTCTTGGCCCTTGGGAAGAGCCTTGAAGGGATTCTTTTGACGCACCACCATTCCGACCACGTGGGAGCCGTTATTGAGTGTCAACGGCGCTATCAACTGCCGGCTTATGCCCATCGACTGACTGCTGAGTATCTACCCGACATTGATTTTGCAGGATACCTGGAGGACGGACAGGAACTGGACCTGGGTCTTTCACCCGACAATCGGCCCGACTGGACGTTGCGGGTCTACCACCTCCCGGGACATGCTCCGGGACATCTCGCCTTTCAGGAAACCCGCTACCAGGCGGTCATCGCTGGCGATCTCGTCGCCACTCTTTCTTCAATTCTCATAGACCCGAACCAGGGTCACATGGGCACCTATATCAAGTCTTTAGACTTTCTGGAATCGATAACGGAGGGACATCTTTATCCAAGTCATGGTCCACCGGCACGGGAGGGTCGAAAGGTTGTCCAAAAAGCCTTACGTCATCGCCGCATGCGAAGAGAGCAGACCCTGGAAGCGCTTGGGACGAATCCACAAAGCCTTCAAAAACTCTTGAAGAAAGTTTACACAGACTTCGATCAACGCACAATGGGGTTTGCCGAGCGTTCCTTACTCTCGGGTCTTCTTCAACTCGTCGAGGAGGGACAGGTGGAAGAAACTCCTCAAGGCTATCGAATGACCCGGTAGCGAGGGAGAGGGTTCAGGAAAATGACAGCCCAAGAGACGCACCAGTAGCCACCCTGCACGCGTGTGGATGGGTCCCGGGGCTGCCTGGTATAACTGAAACGCTGGAGTTCTGCCATTCACTTGTCCCGCACGTGCTTTTTCACCGCACTCCGGATACCATCCTGAATGTTAGATCGCAGGGTGCGTCGATGGACCGAGAGCAGATTGAAGAACACTGGAGAGACAAAGGGAACTGGGCCTGGGGCATAATCTATCGCTGCCGGGAAGACCCACGCGTCATCGTTCCCCGTCGCTGGCGTTGGGGTGGTTGGACATTGAA
>JAZFYO010000077.1:0-7439 GCA_036443615.1 Binatia bacterium
GCTCACCATGATCCCCCCGAGGGGCAGGTACCCGGAGGTCACCCCCTTGGCGAAGGAGACGATGTCCGGCTCCACCCCCCAGTGGGTCAGCGCGAACCAGTGACCGGTTCGACAGAATCCAGTGATCACCTCATCGGCGATGAAGAGCACCTGATGCCTGGTACAGATCTCCCGGATGCGCGGGAAGTAGTCGTCAGGCGGCGGTATAACTCCGCCGCCGCCGATAATGGGCTCGGCGATAAAGGCCGCCACGGTGTCGGGACCTTCGCGGAGGATCGCCTCCTCTAGCTCGCGAGCAGCAGCTTGCCCGATGCTCTCACCTGGCTTGGCACCCTGAAACCGGTAGAGGTAGGGCGGCTGTATATGGACAAACCCGGGCATCCGTGGCTCGAACATCTTCCAGTAGAGGGACATGCCCGTCGCGCTCATGGCCTGGAGTGTGACTCCGTGGTACGCCTCGCGCAGGGCGATCACTTTCACCTTGCTGGCCTTGCCCTTCGCCTTCCAATAGAACCGGGCGGTTTTAAA
Source organism: Binatia bacterium (assembly GCA_036443615.1). GTDB lineage: Bacteria > Desulfobacterota > Binatia > UBA9968 > CAXXLF01 > JACZXR01. Next base: position 529 of record JAZFYO010000077.1, read on the forward strand.
TGCCGACTCGTTCGCCTCCGCTCCCCCGCAGGTGAAGAAGACCGCGACCATGTTCTTATAGGCAATGCTGATCAGGCGGTCGGCCAGGTCGATGGCCGGGATGTTGGAAGTGCCAATATAGGTGGAGATGTAGGCGAGCTCCTTTATTTGAGCAGCCGCGGCCTCTGCCAGCTCCTCCCGGCCGTGGCCGACGTTGACGTTCCAGAGGCCGGCGAGGCCGTCGAGGTACTCACGGCCGTGAACATCGGTGAGCATTACCCCCCGACCCTTTACAAAGATCAACGGCTCGACGTGGTCCACGGGGTGATGGAGCGAATGGATCAGATGGTCCCGGTCAGATTTTATAAGGTCTGTAGGGCTCCGCATTGACATGGTGACCCCTCCTCTTTCCGTTTTAATCAAGTTATATCGAACACGGGGTTTGAATCCCCGTGTTCAACCAATGGGGAGAGCTGCCGCTTCTCCCCTTTGGAAACCCCATTGGCTCTGTGCCCGCCTCAAGAGGCGGGGTTAACCTCAAATCTATTGATTCGAGACGACCCTCCGGTGGACGGTCATCTTTCCCTGCTCGCCTGGTAAGACTCGTAAGCGGCGATGAACTCGGGGGCCCTCTGCCTCAGACTCCCGTGGTCCACCCTGCCCCCTCGCATCATATAGTCGTAAGCAAAGGGAATAGGGTCAAGGTGCATAACCTTTCTAAAGTTCTCGTACCACACGAGGCTTTTGTGGGCGACCTCTAACAGCTGACTGCCCGGCGGTTTTCTGCTCTTTTCAAACTCCTGCAATGCTGCCTGGACATTGTCGCCATGCTTTGCAAACGCTCGGGACAATGCGATGGCATCCTCAAGGGCCGTCCTTGTACCGGAGCCAATGGAAAAATGAACTGTCCGTAAGGCATCGCCCAGCAATACGATATTGTTATGGAACCAGTGCCGGTTGCTGACCACGACGAAATTAATCCAGAGAGACTTGTTCGACAACAAGGAGTGCCCGCCCAGGTCCTCTCTGAAGACCTCCTCACAGGCGGACTGGCTCTCTGCATCGGACATTGAAGCAAACCCCGACTTTTCCCAGGTCGCCGCATCACATTCCACAATGAACGTGCTGGTCGTTTTGCTGTGTCTGTAAACGTGGGCCACAAAAGCGCCGGCCTGGTTTTCACGAAATATCAACGACAGCGCACCAAACAACTGTTTTGTCCCGTACCAGATATATTTATTCAACCGCACGTCCAGCGATGGCTGAAAATAATCGCTGTACATCCGCCGAACGGAGCTACTTACCCCATCGGCGCCAACGATGAGGGCGCAATCTGAGAAAACATCCAAGTCTGTGATCCGTGTTTCAAAACAAATGTCAATTCTACGGCGCCGGCAGTGCTCCTGCAGAATGCGCAAAAGATCGATCCTTGTGATTCCAGAAAATGTGCTCCCGTCAACGGCAACGGGCTGACCTTTGTGGACAATCACTAACCGGTCCCAAATTTCAAGGCTGTTTGTAATATCTAGGTATGAGTCCGGGTCACTGTCTTCCAGAAATGTCAAAGCTCGATCTGAAAAGACAACCCCCCAACCATAGGTATTGTTTGGCGCATTCTGCTCCACCAGCCTGATTTCGTGAGACGGGTCGAGCTTTTTCATCAAAAGCGCGAAATATAGCCCGGCGGGCCCGCCGCCAACAATGCCAAATTTCATTCCGGCTTGAACACCCCGGCTAAAATTACGGTTGCCTGCCGCACACAGACCCGGTCATGCACGACCATTCAAGTCGTTTCAGTCTTTAAACGACACGCACAAAGTAGGTTCGTCGGTTGCGGCGAAGATAGTATAAAATTGTGTTCGGGACAATCTGACAAACGCTGTCCAGGCGTGGCAGGTAGAGGGGCTTGGTGGCCTCTCCCGCCAACAAACACCTAAATCCAAACGGCTATCATGAAAGGGTTCGGCGGGAAGGGAAAAATTTCCAAGGATAAAAGCGGTTATTATTGTGCCAGGATCAGTGGACGCCCTTGATTACAAGTCTGTCGTCGGCAAAGCAGAGGAGTGATTTCTTTTCGTTAATGATCGTCTCTAAAACAGCCTCCCGCTGCCACAGCTGATGAAGGTACTGGAGGGTTTTCTCGGCGTATTCCAGGTGGAGATCCCTTCCCTCATGGTAGTGCCTAATAAATAGCACCCGGTTGTTGTTGTAGTCCGCGTCTTCGATCTTGATCACTGGGACCGAACTCATGCCTACGTTAGAGATCAAGGTCTCTTTGATCTCCCGCCAGTTTTCCTTATCGGCAACTCGACTGACCACCCTCTCGTTACCTCGAGCCTGGTATTCATAAATGTTCATCTCCCGAATCAGGTCCTCGGTGAGGTAGCGGCGCAGAAACGAGCTGTCCCTCTCAACCTCGCGAACCTCGAAAACTTTCTCCCTTCCCCCTTTTTTTCTTGGACCATACTCCTTCTCTTCTTCCGCCTGCGGGCTGTCCCACCGCTTCTCAATGTCCTCCCACACCTTCATTCCTAGGTGGTAGGGATTGATCGCTCCTGGAGTTGGGCTCAAGACCTGGTTGTGGCGAACAATGAACTCTAACTGCATACCCTGAGGCAAATCCAAGGCCTCCAAGATACGCTTATGCCAGAAGCTCGCCCAGCCCTCGTTCATGATCTTCGTCTCGATCTGCGGGATAAAATACTGCGCCTCTTCGTGTACGATGGTAAGAAGATCCTTTTCCCAATCACTCAGGAACAGATTGTGGTCCCTGATAAAAAGAAGAATGTCCTCGTCCGGGTAAAGGGGGGTTCGAGTCAGATCAGGGGGGGCATAGTCCGGGCGGCGATGGATGGACTGAAACGGATCCCGTGCTGGCGTGGCTTCTTCCAGACGACTCTCTTGCTGCTCCGCCGGGGTCGCCTTCCGAATAGCCAGATTCCGCCGGCACTGCAGGGACAGCGCATGAGCGGCATCGATGATTCGCTCGACCTTTTCCAACCCAATGCTGGGATCTTCGATGTACTGGCGGATGCGGTCCGCGTGGGCCTTGAAGGTCTCTATGGTAAACTCCGACCGGGTAGAACTGAAGGTAAAGTTGTTCTTAAAAAAGTCGTTGTGCCCATAGACATGCGCCAAGGTGAGGACATTGAGAAGGAAGGAGTTGTCCCGCATCAGATAGGCGAGGCAGGGATTGGAGTTGATGACCATTTCATAGGGGAGTCCGGAAACCCCATAGTCATATAGTGTTTTTAGCTTTTCGAAACTCTTGCCATAGGACCAATGAGGATAATGGGAGGGCATGCCGGAGTAGGCCATGTATCCAAGCATCTGTTCATGGTCACAGATCTCAAATTCCTGGGGATAGGGATCTAACCCATACTCTGTTACGAGGGCGAAGATCCGTTCGTTCCAGGATTCTAACTCACTGATTTCGTACGAGGCCATTCGAGCGATGGTCAGCCCACCTCTTTATTGAGGCGGTCCTTGGACAAAAAATTCTTAAAGGAGGGCCAAATATCCTCTTTGCGTTGAATTCGAACTGTTTGAAAATTGTCCTTCTCCAGCTGGGAGAAAAACTGGATCATGCTATTCCCGTAATAGCCAGACCCCAATGGTTTGACCTCTCCATAACCGAACAGGTTGGCAATTTCGGCGATCTGCCCGGCCGCCTGAAGGGCAGCCGCGTTGTCCGCTTCAAAGTTATCGCCGTCCGAGCAGTGAAACACATAGATGTTCCAGAGGGAAGGATGGTAGCGTTGCTGGATGATCTCCAACGCCCTAAGATAGCCCGAAGAGATAAACGTGCCTCCGGATTCCCCCTTTTGAAAGAACTCCTCCTCGGTAACCTCTTTGGCCTCCGTATGATGTGCGATAAAGACAGTCTCCACCCGCTGGTATTTCGTGATCAGGAACTGGTACAGGAGAAAGAAGAAACTCCGGGCCAGGTATTTCTTCATGGTGTCCATGGAACCTGAGGTGTCCATAATGCAGAAGACCACCGCATTGGATTCTCGCCGTGTCTCGACAACCCTATGGGTATAGATAAGATCATCGTTGTGAAACGGAAATCGAGACTCCAAACTCTCCTCCTCTCGACGGTGCGTAGCCTTCCGACGCTTCAGCCTGGAACGGGCTGTGCGTCTCTTGTCCAGATGCACCCGGACTCCTTTTTTCCGGTACCCCCTTCGTCGATTCTGATGTTCTATCTCGATCTCCCTCAGGTGCTTCCTGTCCATGTGAGGAAGCTCCAGGTCCTCAAACATGATTTCAACGAGCTCATCCAGGGTAACGTCGGTCTCATAATAGTCGACACCGGGTTGGTCTCCGGATTGCTGGTTACCATCCTTGCCTCTCTCCCTGGCAATCACCTGGCCGGGTTGTACATCGTCACCCCCCTGGCCGACACCGGGCACATTTTCACCGTAGATGAAGCGGTATTCTTTAACTCCACGAATAGGGACCTTAATGATTCGGTCGCGGTCCTTGCCGATGATGGACTCCTCCGAGATGATATCGGCAACGTTCTCGCGGATTGCCTCGCGCACTTTCTGGCGATGGCGCAGGCGGTCCCCTGCGCTACGATCGCTCCGCTCGGCTGAGGAATAATGGTAGGGACGGAAGATAGTCTCCATTTGTCTGGCTCACAGCCAACAGCAAATGGCGCTATTCACAAATCACAACGGTCTGATTGCCAACTAATCCTTCCATAGATGGTTGGCGGCATATTTCATGACGACATCGACGCAAGTCGCGCAGTAGCCGTTCTCCATGAGGTTTTTCACCATCGCGTCGTACTTCTCCGATTGTTCCTGATCCCGCGTCCTCGCCTTCGTGACGACACGGCTTAAGTCGCGCACAGAGGCCATGAGCTTTTTCTCAATAGCCTCCTTCAGGGGCTCGTAGTTGCGGTAGTCAATTTTTTCGCCTCTTCGGTTTGAAGCCCAAAGGTAGGCAATGACCTCCTGGCGGAATCCGTCGGCAGAAGAACCTATTATGGCAATCTGCTCCTCAATGGACTTCATGAAGCCTTCGTCCGGGGCCAGATCCTCCTTCGTGTTCCTATCCTTCACCTTGCTCTTGTTCACGTAGGCCTCTGCGTGGTCCAGATAATTCTGGAACAAGGCCTCCGCCTGTTCCTGATACGAATAGACGAAGGCCCTGGTAATCTCTATTTCCAGAACCTCCAGATCCTCCTGGTGAAGGGTGTCTTGCAAAAATTCGAGATACTGTTTTCGGGTGTCGTCCGGGAAATCCGATTCCCTGACCATGCTGATAATCGCCTCTCGGACATTAATGGGGCTGATACAGTTTCCCTCCACGTTGTCCGAAAGGGCATTGTCCAGAGCCTTCATAATGAAGCGGGTCGAGATACCCGACATCCCCTCCCTCTTGGCTGCTTCTCGGAGTTCGTGGACGTCAACCTTTTTCGTTCTTCCCTTCTCCACCACCTCTTCACCGTTGTAAAGCTTGAGCTTGGTCATCAAGTCACACTTATTGGTCGGCTCCAATCGGGAAAGGATGGCAAACATCGAAGAGATCTCAAGAGTATGGGGAGCCACATGGGCGCGAAAATCGGAGTTGCGGATAATTTTCTGGTAAATTTTAACTTCCTCCGTAAGTCGTAGGTTATAAGGGACCTTGACGACTACTATCCGGTCCAGGATCGCCTCATTGGTATGGTCCGCTTTGAATTTCTGCCACTCCGCCTCGTTCGAGTGGGCTACAATAACCGTGTCTACATAAACCAACCCGTGTCTCCCGGGGGCCGGGATCACCTTCTCTTGGGTCGCCGTAATCATGCAGTGAAGGTATTCAACCTCATTCTTAAAGACCTCGATAAATTCCACCAACCCTCGATTACCGACGTTGAGGGCCCCATTGAGTTCCAAGACACGCGGATCCCCCTCCGAGTATAGGTCGAGCTTGGAAATATCCTCGCTCCCGATGAGGACCGAGGTGTCCTGATTGTTGGGGTCCACGGGGGGAACTACGGCGGAGCCGATCCGGGCCCGCTTGGAAAACTCAACCGTGCCAATGGGAAACTCCTCGTACCGTCCGTTGAACTCTTCCTTCAAGCGATAGCGGCAGACCGGACAGAGGTCTCCTTCGATGTGGGCACCCAGCATCTTTTCAAATTCCTTGCGCAGGTGACGGGGAATCAGATGAAGCGGCTCCTCAAACATGGGGCACCCTTCGATGGCGAAGATGGGCTCGCTGTCTTCCAGGCCCCGATGGAGCTTTTCAAAAAGGGAGCTCTTCCCCGCACCCACAGGGCCCATCAGATAAATGACCTGTCGGCTCTCTTCGCCCTTTAGGGAAGCGGCGTGGAAATAGCGGACAATTTGGGAAATGGTTTTTTCGATGCCGAAGAACTCATATGCGAAGAAATTGTAAACTTTAATCGACTCGTCTTTATAAAGCTTCTTGATGTGAGGATCGTCTGTATTTTGAATGTCTCGAACACCGGCCTTCATGATAGTTTCAAAAATGCGAGCATGGGCCAGTTTGGCGATGGTAGGGTTTTCTTTGACCTTTTCCAGGTAACCCAAAAGATTTCCACGCCATGCCTTAGACTGGTGGGAGTCTCGGTCTTTCCGGATCAGGGTTTCAAATTCCCCAGTTTGTGCCATCAGGGGTGTCCCTCCTTTTGGAGATGATTTTTACCCGTTAGATATCACTGACTTCATCTCTATAAACTTTGGTGGAAGATAATTTGCGCTTGGAATGTGAACATCTCTCTAGTCCACTCCTCTATGAGTGAACCATCCTGTAATTGTGAACAGTGCTTTGATCAATGTCAAGCGAATAAATCATCAAAAAGCAGATCAGAACGCCTTCCGACCCAGGCTACGGTATTGGATTGCCTCTCCCCTTTAACAATGCAGCACCTGAGGTCCATCTATGCGAACATCCACCATAAAGCGACGCGC
>JAZFYO010000078.1:0-12374 GCA_036443615.1 Binatia bacterium
ACGAGATGCAGGGAAACTACGCGAAAGCCTTAGACAATTTTAAGCGATCATTGGAAATCAGTGAGGAGATCGGGGACAAGGCCCTGTTGGCGACCACCCTCAACTATATCGGGGCTATTCATGAAGTGCGGGGGAATTTTCCCGAGGCATTGAGGCACTACAACCGTTCCCTGGAGATTTCGAGACAGGCGGGAAACCGGACGACCATGGCCATGAGCCTAAATGAAATCGCTTTGATTTACGGCAACCGGGGGGATTATGAAGCTGCACTCAAGCACCTTCGGGATTCGCTGAAGATTGAGAGGGAGTTGGGGAACAAGGCGGGTATCGCCAGCACCCTCAACAACATCGGGGGAATCTTCTCTGCCCAGGGCAATACCGAAAAGGCGGTTTCTTTCTACAAGCAGTCTCTGGTGATCGCACGAGAGTTGGGAGATGAGGATAATGTTGCGAGCAATCTCAACAATCTCGGGACCGTCTATAAGGCCGAAGGGAACATCTCTAGGGCGTTGGATTACTATAAGCAGTCTCTGGAGATCGGAAGAAGGCTGGGCGACAGGAGGCTAATCGCCACAGTCCTCAACAACATCGGCGAAATATATCAGGACCAGGCGAACACCAGTGAGGCGCTTAACCATTACTATCGTTCTCTTGATTTAGAAAGAGAGATCGGCAATCGTGCTGGTATCGCCGTCTCCCTCAACAGCATCGGGATGGTCCATGGGGAGAAGGGGGATTACCAGGAGGCCATGCGCTCCCTGGCCCAGGCCTTGAAGATAGCAGAGGAAATTGGCGATGAGTCCATCAGGGCGGCCGTCGCTGCCAACATCCGATACGTTAGGCAGCGTCTCGCAAAAACCAAGAGCGAGTGAGAGCGATGGGCCCATGGAAACTGGTTCGGCTTAATAAAGGAGGAGATTTTAATGAAGATTGAAGGACGGCACACGTTTAAGGCGCCGAGGGAAAGAGTTTGGGAAGTGCTTTTGGATCCCAAGATTTTGGCTCAGTGTATGCCGGGATGCGAGGATCTTAAAGAGATCGGGCCGGATCAGTATGAGGCAACCGTAAAAATTGGGATCGCAGCGGTTAAGGGAACCTATAAGGCAAAGATCTCAATCAAAGAGAAGCAACCCCCTAGTCATTATGTCCTGAGCGGTCAGGGTTCGGGAGGTCCTGGCTTCATGCAGGGAGATGTAGCGATTGATCTTGAGGAAAAAGGTGGAGAGACGGTGGTGAATTACAACACGGATGCCAAGGTTGGAGGCCTGATTGCCGGTGTGGGGCAGAGGATGATCGGAGGGGTTTCTAAGATGATGGTGGATCAGTTTTTTAAGAAGATGGAGACATTCGTTTGAGTAGTTTTCTGCGTGGATCGATGGGTATCCCGTTGATGCACACCTCGTAATGCAGGTGAGGATTCGTGCTTTTCCCTGTGTTCCCCACGTTGGCGGTCCTCTGATTCTTTAGGATCGAATAGGATCTGTTTATCCTGTTGACGATTCTGTGATGATTTTAGGAGGTTTTGTCGACGACTTGGAGTTCTCGTCCTTCATCTTGCAGCGCCCGTTGAATATCACGCCTTCCTCTAGTACTAAAACGGGTGTCAAGATGTCACCGATGATACGGGCAGTTCCTTTTATTTCGACACGCTCTCGTGCATTGAGATGGCCTGAGATCTGGCCGCTGATGATGGCAACTCCAACCTGCACATCGGCGTGCAGATCCCCGGCTTCCCCTACGATGAGCGTATCCGATGACAGGACTTCTCCCCGTAACTTTCCGTTCAGGATTAGTGTGCCCCCAAAGGTGAGACGTCCCTCAAACTCACATCCCTGATCGATTACGGACATTGAAGCATGGTCAGCGGCTGAACTATTCTGTCTCCAAGGCCACATAATGTAAGCTCCTTACTTAATTGATAATCTTATTATCTCGACTCCGCGACGCTTGTCAATGCGGGACGATCGTCTAGGAAACTTTTGTTTCCTTTACCCCGTGGAGTAATGAACCGCTACTCCACAGGGGCAGCGCCCTCAAGCCACGGACGTAAGTCTATAATACGGGATTTACCCTCTGTTGGAAATAGGCTACTTTAGACCCTTGAAATACGAGCTGATATCTGGGATGAAGCTAACGTGGCCAAGGCACTGATTAGCGTCATTATTCCTACCTTTAATCGCTGGCCAATGGTCGGCGATGCCGTTGAATCTGTGCTCAAGCAGAGCCAAAAAATATTCGAGCTCATAGTGGTGGATGACGGATCCAATGATGGGAGTTTCGATGAGCTGAAGCGATATGGTTCTCTAGTCACTGTGTTTTCCCAGCCCCGTCGCGGAGTTGCTGCGGCCCGTAACCTGGGGGTGCGTTTGTCCTCCGGAAAATACCTAGCCTTTTTAGACTCCGACGATCTCTGGTTTCCGAAAAAGCTTGAAACTCAGATAGCCTTTATGGAACGGAACCCGGGGGTACAAATTTGCCAGACAGAGGAGATCTGGGTACGCAACGGGAAAAGGGTAAACCCGAAACGAAGGCATCATAAGCCCTCGGGCGATATCTTTCGCGCGAGCCTCGATCTCTGTCTGGTTAGTCCCTCTGCTGTGATGATGACCAGGGACCTTTTTCGTCGGGTAGGCGGCTTCGACGAGGCCTTTGTTGTCTGTGAAGACTACGATCTTTGGCTCCGTATTGCTGTGGATACTGAGGTCTCGCTTATCCCTGATCCCCTAATCGTCAAGAGGGGAGGTCACGAGGATCAATTATCCCTCTCCACTTGGGGACTGGACCGGTTTCGCGTCCTGGCGATAGAAAAACTGCTTCGATCGGGGCTGCGGGGGGAAAAGAGAAAATGGGCGCTGGAGGCCCTGGCTGCCAAAGTTGCGATTCTTGCCCAAGGTGCCAGGAAGCGGAGCAAGGTATGCGAAGCGCTAACATACGAGCGGATCTTGGCAGGGGCTGCGGGTCGGGTTTCGTGTTAGCGACCTGTTGTTTAATTATTCTTTACTGGTTATTGGTTATCGGTGACGGCCATGGCGTTAAAACAATTAAAGAGTTAGCGGATAGCGAATAGGCAAATAAATAACTCGAGGTTTCAATGCTGGATCAGGCTATTCTCGAATACGGCAGAGAGAAAGGGTTTCACAAGCAGACTCTAGAGAGGTGGCTCAAGTTTCCTGAGGCCGACCGGGAGGCGATGCTTGAACTGGCCCGTGGCTTGAGGACTGGCGAGAACCATTTCCGGGACTTGATGGACTGGCTGGAGGAGGTTTCCCTGCGAGACGGTGTGAGTGTCCTGGAGATCCTTAAGGGAAAATCCATCGAGCCGATCTGGTCCGACCCCAGGTTAGGTCGAAACGACAAGCTAAGACGTATCAAAGAAGAGTTGCGACGTCTTCGATTTCCCCGCTTAGTGCAGGTCGAGGGGGAAATTCAGAAGAGGATCCGTCAGATGAAGCTCAGGCCTCAAATCAAGATAAGCGTTCCGCCGAATCTGGAAGGGGGGACGTTGACTTTACAGCTGAGGGCTACTGGCCATGAGGAGTTAAGGGGTTTATTTAGAGAGATCTCCCAGATTTTAGAGGGGACGGAGATGAAGGAGATTTTTGATCTTCTGATGGGGAGAGAACAGAATGCTGGATTTTCAGCCTCATGAAGTGATCGTTGAGGTCGGATCAGAGGAAAGTCCCATTTTAAGGAACCTGAGAAGGTCCTTGCCGGGTATTCCCATTACCTTTGTCGATCATCCGCAGCGTTTCTTGTCTGCAATCCGGGCTTCTAAGGATCCGTTAGGAAAAGGGAAAAGACATCTTCTCCTAATGCGCCATAAAGGGGACTTTCTTAAAAAGTGTCCCGGGAGCGAGGGGCAGGTATGCTGCAACTATTTTGTGATCAACTTTGCCAGCAACTGTCCCATGGAGTGCAGCTACTGCTACCTGCAGGATTACCTGGCCCAGAATCCCGCGCTCAAGGTTTTCAGCAACGTGGCGGACCTCCTGGAAGAGACCTATAATCTCCTTAGCCGCCATCGGCGGTTCTTCTTTCGTATCGGGACAGGCGAGATCACGGATAGCCTTGCCCTGGATCCATATATTGGTTTTTCTGAAGAGATCGTTCCGTTCTTTGCGGAGCAGCCCAATGTTCTTCTGGAGCTCAAAACGAAGAGTGACCGTGTCGAGGGTCTACTGCAATTGGATCCTAAGGGACGCATCGTAGTATCCTGGTCAATGAATCCCCAGAGGGTCATCGATGAAGATGAGCATTTGACGGCCTCCTTTGATGAGAGGCTTTTGGCGGCGCATCGCTGCCAGGAGGCAGGGTATAAATTAGGATTTCACTTTGATCCCATGATCGAATACCCAGGCTGGGAGGAAGACTACGAGAAGATGGTCGATCGAATATTTGCGCTTGTGGACCACCGAAGGGTTGCATGGATTAGCATGGGGGTCTTGCGTAATACCCCGAGCCTAAAACGGATCATGCGGCAGAGGTTTTCTTCGACTCGTCTTCTTTCCGGTGAACAGGTTCTCTGTCCAGATGGCAAGATGCGGTATTTTCAGCCCTTGCGGGTCAGCATGTACCGCAAGATGCTCCGTTGGATTCGCGCCGCCTCTCCTACGGTTTTTGTCTATTTATGCATGGAAACGAAAGAGGTCTGGGAACAGGTATTCGGATTTGCTCCAAGCTGCGAAAAGGAACTGGGCAATCAGATGGCCCGCCGTTGAAACTTCCGCATCGCCCCCCCCTCTCTTTTTGAGTCACAAGTCTCATCCTGTTAGGTGGAATATTGTTACCCTGATCACTTAATATAAGTGCCGCTCAAGAGTCCATCATTCAAAAATTCCTTTAAGAATAGGGGGTTTTCCCTCCCATCGGAACAATCTTCCGCCCTTTGGCATAAATTGTGCTCATAGTCTCGATAGTCTCGTTGGAGAGCATAAATTCATCGAAGGGAAACAAATGGAAGAGATTATTACTGCACTTCAGGTGGCGGAAATTCTGAAGATACATGTAAAAACCGTCTATAGGCTAGCCGAGGGAGGGGTAATCCCAGGTAAAAAAATCGGCGGCACTTGGCGTTTCAGAAAAAGCAATATTCTGGACTTGGTGCCCGACAACCAGAGTGAGGGTTCGTCAGGCAGATACTTCCACTTGACAAAAAAAGCTACGTCTTCATAGCAATAGGTCCATTGAGGAATGCGGAGAACGACGTCGTCATGTTCCATTCCAAAGGAGTCTCTGTTACACCCTACTGAACCTCGTTGGCAATGCAACCCAGCTCGCTGATCAAGGAAGTGTGAAAGTTTCGGTAAAATCTGTAGTTGACTATCCTCGTCCCACTGGCAGAATAGTCCGGATATGTGTTGAGGATACCGGTTATCGATAATCCGGTACGGTGTAAATGGTAGCGCAAGGAGTTCCACAGGGAGATGAGGCTATCGAAAATTTGAAAAAGAAAATTCTGCTGGTAGAAGATGCGTCAATGACTATCGCCGTTATGAAGAACGAGATAGAGTTTCTCGGTTACGAGTGCATAGTAGCGATTAACGGAAAAGAGGCAATCAAAAAGGCCAGTGAATATCTACCCGACTTGATCGTTATGGATATCGCTTTGCCCGAAATGAATGGTCTGGAAGCTACATCCCAGATTCGCAATAATCCCCAGACCAAAGGAATTCCGATCCTCGCTGCGACCGCACTCGCCACGCCGGGAGATCGGGAAAAATGTTTACAAGCAGGGTGCGACGACTACCTTGCCAAGCCTTTTGGCCACAAGGAGTTAGGCGCTTCCATTAAGAGCCTGATAAAAAAGTCTCCAAAGAATGCTTAAAGTCAAGGTGGGCAGAATTCCTCCAACCGCTTAGTGTTCACACCAACACAGGGGAGCATGGCCTCTCCCTCCTCCGTTTCATCCCATATCAGGACCTTTGAGTTGCATTTCATGTCTTGAATCATATGATGTGAGTCGTATACTTTAATACATAAGGCGATTCGTAATAGCCAAAAGCGGGCGGTGATAGGCTAAATGCTTGGTTTAATTAAAAAGATTGTCGGTACAAAGAACGAGCGGGAGTTAAAGCGGATCCACCCTCTCGTCGAGCGGACCAACGCGCTGGAGTCCCAATTCGAGAAGCTTACCGATGCTGAGCTGAGGGCAAAGACCGACGATTTCAAAAAGAGGCTTGCCGATGGGATCAGTTTGGACGATCTCATCCCTGAGGCCTTCGCTGTTGTACGGGAAGCTTCCAAGAGGACCATAAAACTGCGCCACTTCGATGTCCAGTTGATCGGTGGAGTGGTGCTCCATGAGGGAAGGATCGCCGAGATGAAAACCGGCGAGGGCAAGACCCTGGTGGCTACGCTTCCCTTTTATCTGAACGCCCTGGAAGGGAAAGGCGTTCACCTCATCACCGTCAATGACTATCTGGCACGCAGAGATGTTCAGTGGATGGGACCTATCTACCATCTCCTTGGTCTTTCCGTGGCTTCTATTGTCCACGAGGCAAGCTACCTCTACGACCCCACCTATATGACGAAGGACTACCGTTACCTCAACTTGCGACCCGTTTCACGCAAGGAGGCCTATCTCGCCGAAATTACCTACGGGACCAACAATGAGTTTGGCTTCGATTACCTGCGTGACAACATGAAGTTTTCCTGGGATGAGTATGTTCAGCGAGAGTTAAACTTTGCCATCGTTGATGAGGTGGACAATATTTTAATTGATGAGGCGAGGACGCCTTTGATCATCTCCGGTCCCGCGGAGGAGTCGACCGACAAGTATTACACCCTCAATCGTGTTATCCCCAAGCTGCAGCGGGGAGCGGTGATCCAGGGCGATCCGACTCAAGAGCAGCGTGCTGCGATCGAGGCTCAAGGGGACTACACCGTTGACGAGAAGAGTAAAACCTCAACGCTGACCGAGACCGGGGTGTCCAAGGTGGAGCGTTTGCTTAGCATCCACAATCTCTTTGATCCAAGACATATCGACACCCTCCACCACATCAATCAGGCCCTTAAAGCCTACAGTATTTTCAAGCGCGATGTCGATTACGTTATCAAGGACGGTGAAGTAATCATTGTAGATGAATTTACCGGAAGACTGATGCCCGGCCGGCGTTGGTCTGACGGGCTCCATCAGGCTATTGAGGCAAAAGAAGGTGTGCGTATACGCGAGGAGAATCAGACCCTGGCGACCATTACGATTCAGAATTATTTCCGCATGTACAGGAAGCTGGCAGGGATGACGGGTACAGCGGACACCGAGGCGACTGAATTTAAAAAGATCTACAAACTCGACGTAGTGGTTGTTCCGACGAATAAACCGATGAGGCGGATGGAGAATCCCGATGTCGTCTATCGAAGCGAGAAAGAAAAGTTTAACGCAGTGGTAGAGGAGATCGAGAGTTGTCACCAGAAGGGTCAGCCAATTCTCGTGGGCACGATCTCGGTGGAGAAATCCGAACACCTTTCTCGCATGCTCAAAAAACAGGGGATTAAGCATAACGTCCTCAACGCAGTGAATCACGAAGCGGAGGCAACTGTCATTGCCCAGGCGGGAAGATACGGGGGGGTTACGATAGCGACCAATATGGCTGGGCGGGGGACCGACATACTGCTGGGAGGGAACCCGGAATTTTTGGCCCGTTCTGACATGGAAAATGAATGGATCAGTCGTGCCTCAAAGCTTCCGTTCCAGGGAGCAAATCGATACGAAGATGCCTTGAGGGACCTCAGGGAGAAATACGAAGGAGAGGTCAACCGGGCAGAGGAACGTTACAGAAGAGATGGACAGGTTTACGAGCAGCAACGGGGAGAGGCGCTGAAACAATCCACGGAGGCCCATCGCAATCTGCAGAGGCTTTCACCGCTGCGAGCACTCCGTCAGGAGTTCGAAGAGGTCTCCGCGACCGAGTTGATTGAGGCCCTGCATAGTCTTCGCACCATCCCCGAGCGCTATCTGGAGGTAAAGTCGAGCCTGGAAACGTCCGTCTTGGAATTGGGAGGGATGGAGAGGTCCAAGGTTCGGCGAGCATTCGAGGAGGCGCGTGATGGCCTAAGCGAATACCTCGAGCGATGGCAGGATACCGATGGAGGAAGGGAAGGTCTCGTGGAGGCCGTGGATGAGAGAAGGCGGACCTACGAGGAACAGCTCGACGAATATGAGTTTGCGGTTGCCAAGTCCGTACTGTCGAAGGGAGAGCACGCCGCGCTCGTGGCAGAGTACGATGAGGCGCATCGAGCATACGATGAGGCAGATGCACGATGCGATGAGGTACGTCGTCCTTATGAGGAGGCAATTAGAGAAGCGCAGAGGACATATGAGGCAAAGCAGCAGGAATATGGGCGTGCAGTGGAAGAGATCCGTGAGCAGTTGGATAAGGCCCCTGACGACTATCGGCAGAGATACGACGAAATTCTGGAAAAATACATAAGGCTATCCGCGGAGGAGAGAGAGAAGGTGATTGAGGCGGGGGGGGTTCATATCATGGGGACAGAAAGGCATGAGAGCCGGCGGATTGACAATCAGCTTAGGGGTCGTTCCGGCCGCCAGGGAGATCCTGGTTCCTCTCGCTTCTATCTGTCACTGGAAGATGATCTCATGCGTATCTTTGGTGCGGATCGGATTCAGGGCATCATGAACCGGCTAGGGATGGAGGAAGGAGTACCCATCGAACATGGATTGGTAACCCGGGCCATCGAAAATGCGCAAAAAAAGGTTGAGGGCCATAACTTTGATATCAGGAAACACCTCTTGGAGTACGACGATGTCATGAACAAGCAGCGGGAGGTGATCTATCAGCAGAGGAGGGAGGTCCTCCAGGGGGAAAATCTCAAGGAGGATGTCCTTGAGATGGCCGAGGACCTGGGCAAGAATTCGGTCACGCGATCCGTAGATGAAAATCTGCCCCCCTCGGAATGGGATATCAACAGTCTTAACGAGTCGCTCCACCACCAGTTCAATTTCCGTGTGCAGCTGAATCCCGAGCAGCAGGAGGACCTCACTCCTGAAAGACTGCAAGAATTGGTCCTCGATGAGAGCAAGAAGGCCTATGAAACCAAAGAGGGGAATGTAGGTGCTCCTCTCCTTCGGCAGCTGGAAAAAATCATCATGCTGCAGACCATCGATATTCTATGGAAAGATCATCTCCTAAATATGGACCATCTAAAGGAGGGAATCGGGCTGCGCGGTTACGGTCAGAAGAACCCTTTGCAGGAATATCAGAAAGAGGGTTTTGAAATGTTTGAAGAGATGATCCAACACATTCAAGAGAGCATAGTGCAAAAACTCTTCACAATCGAGATGGCTCAAGGGGAAGAGCTGGAGGATCTGGAGGTTCAACGCCGCCCTAGGAGAATGGTCTTGAGTCATGGGGGAGATGGGGAAGAACAGGCACGGGTCACAACGGTGAAGCGAGAAGGGGGCAAAGTGGGGAGGAATGATCCTTGTCATTGCGGCAGCGGGAAAAAGTACAAGAGATGCCACGGCCGGTAAAGCAGTCAAACGTAATTCGTTATTGGTCAATCGGTTCTCATTAGGACCAAGCCGTGTTGTCGATACGGGAGATTCCAACAAACTATGCTGTTCACAAGTCAACGATTTACGAGTGACGATTGACTATTAACGACGACCATGAGGATTAGGGTTCCCGGTTTTCGGTTTGCAGGGGTCGCCTGTGGAATCAAGAAAAGCAAGAAAAAAGATCTAGCCCTTATCTTTTCTGAACTCCCTGCCACAGCTGCCGCACTTTTTACAACAAGTACAGTAAAGGGTGCGTCGGTAATCGTAGGAAAGAGATATATTCGCCGTAAAAAACTTCAGGCGGTTGTAATCAACAGCGGCAACGCTAATTCATGCACCGGTGTTAGGGGTATTAAGGATGCCGAGAAGATGAGTCGGGAGACCGCCCTGAGGCTCAAAATAGAACCGATGCTCATTATGCCGTGTTCCACGGGAATGATAGGTGTCTCACTCCCGATGGAAAAAATCTGTGTCGGAATCAAAAAAGCCGCCGTCCAGCTTTCAAACCAATCCCTTTCTCATGCAGCAGAGGCGATCCTTACTACCGACAGATTTATTAAAATATCAGTGGCCAGATGTTCTCTCGGAGGAAGAAAAGTTGTTGTCGCAGGATTGGCGAAGGGGGCAGGAATGATTGCCCCCAACATGGCAACCATGCTGGCATACATCCTTACGGATGCCGCGGTGCAATCCCGGTGTTTACAGAGGCTTCTCTCTCGGGCCGCTAATGAGACCTTCAATTGCATTACTGTAGATGGCGATTCTAGCACCAATGATACGGTACTTTTCCTTGCCAACGGCGTAGCGGGGAATCGTGCGGTAGCCCTCGGGAGCAAAGAGGAGCAGGTGCTTTTTAAGGTCGCAAAAAAGGTGATGAAGGATTTGGCTCTAAAGCTGGTGAAAGATGGGGAGGGGGCGACCAAGTTGGTGGAGATTCGGGTTGATGGATCCCGCTCTGTAGCCGAGGCCAAAAAAATCGCCTATGCCGTGGCAAATTCCCAGCTGGTCAAGACCGCTTTTTTTGGTGAGGACCCCAACGTTGGCCGAATCATGGCTGCTATTGGCTACGCAGGTGTTCGCGTAGAACCGGGTAAGATTGGTGTCTCTTATGACCGGATCCCTGTTGTACGGCATGGAATAGTGCTGAACGCTAACGAACGGGAGACGTCACGTGTCATGCGTCGTCCGTCCTTCAAGGTAAGTATCAACCTGGGTCAGGATAACCAGTCGGCCTCTGTATGGACCTCCGACCTGAGCCACAAGTATGTCCGTATCAACTCGGCCTATCGGACATAACAGACGATATCAATCAGTAGATTTAATGTAAACCCCGCCTCTTGAGGCGGACACAAAACCGATGGGGGTTCCCCCGTGGAGTCGCGGTCCATTACTCCACAGGGGGGGGAGAATCGGTAGCTCTTCCCTTTGGTCGACCACGGGGTTCAAACCCGTGGTCGATATAACTTGATAGCTGTCAGCCCCAAGCTATCAATCTTAGAATCAAATAATTAATCTTTCTGCTCAGTTACGAGTACCAAAGGGGAGAGTTTGTAAAGCAGCTCCGATTTAATCGAGTCTGCCTCCATATTATTTGCCATTTTATTTTCATGTTCGGGAATCTTGGCGAGGAACAGGGAACAACCTTATTCCTCTAACTCCCCTTGCAAAATTCATTAAATTCTCGTATGTTAGATGTCAAGCTCGACCGCATTAAAATTGCTCCGACTGTGTGTGCGGGAAAGCCAACGATACGGGGGCTACGCATCACGGTGGACTTCGTGCTCAAGCTCCTTGGCGACGGATATACGGCTGTCGACATCGTCCGGGAGTACCCTGAACTGGAAAAGGAATCCTAGATCTCCTGGCGTCTTTTCCCCTCCCGATCGAATACGTGATCACTGTGCTGC
Source organism: Binatia bacterium (assembly GCA_036443615.1). Classification (GTDB taxonomy): domain Bacteria; phylum Desulfobacterota; class Binatia; order UBA9968; family CAXXLF01; genus JACZXR01. Next base: position 11,425 of record JAZFYO010000078.1, read on the forward strand.
AAAAGGTCCTCCCGGCGCTGAAACAAGATGTGCTGGATGGGACGATGATCACGGTGGAGGACCAACGCGTCCGACGTCGTCGTCTGCCGCTCTCGTATCCCGAAATAGGGGGGGCTTTTATTTTTCTTTAGAAAGTCTCTTTGGCCTGCGTCTTAGCCGTAAGGTGGACTCGAGACCCAGTCGCTTTGCTATCCTCACCACCTATGTCTCAGTGCCCATAGGACCGAATTGACAGTCTAGAACGAATTTTAGATCTGAGCTTGAACCTTGTGTCTAGATATGAATAACCATACCCGTCTTTGAGAGGACCCTATGCTTCAGATTGTCGTATTTTTAATAGCCCACTGGGTGCTGAGCATCTTCTGCCAGACATTTTTCCTGCACCGTTACGGTGCGCACTCGATGTTCTCGATGAGCTGGCGATGGGAGCGCGTTTTCCATCTGATGACGTTTCTGTGTCAGGGTAGCTCATACCTGAACCCACGTGCCTACGCTTACCTGCACCGCGAGCATCATGCCTATAGCGACACCGAGCGCGACCCGCACTCGCCATACATCTATCCAAACCTCATCACGCTAATGCTGGTCACCAAGAAGCGTTACGATGACTTCACCCAAAGAGGCGTGCTGCCTGAGGCACGATTACAGAACCCGCCCCCCCCGGATTGGCCATTGATCGACAATTTCGGTCGAAGTCGGTTCTCCAATATTCTCTTTGGGATCTTGTACACGCTTTTTTATATTCTCTACGCTCCACATTGGGTGTTTTACCTCCTGCTCCCCGTTCACTACCTGATAGGCCCAATCCACGGTGCTATAGTCAACTGGTGTGGTCACAAATACGGCTACCGCAACTTCGAAACCACCCAGATTGACAAATCCAAGAACACACTGATCTTCGACTTTGTGACTGGCGGTGAGCTGTTCCAGAATAACCACCACAAGTACAC
>JAZFYO010000079.1:0-14078 GCA_036443615.1 Binatia bacterium
AACCGTGGGGCCGTGTGCGGTGCGATCGTCGGGATCATTGGCTTCCTCGATATACCGCTGATCCACATGTCGGTCTATTGGTGGAGGACTCTGCATCAACCTCCTTCGATCCTGCGGCCGGATAAAGTGCCATGGGATAACATCCATCCCTCAATGCTCTGGGCCCTGTCCATTAACTTCATTGCATTCGCCCTCCTCTTCTTCTATCTACTATCTCTCCGCATCCGAATCGGCGAGACGGAAGACGAGGTCAAGAGATTGAGGCTTTACGGAGAAGCGTAATGGGATCGTGGGGCTATGTCATGTTGGCATACGGGATTATCTGGGCTACCATTATCCTGTATTTTGTGTTCTTGAAATACAGGCTTCGGAAGGCAGAGGCGGAGACGCGGCTTCGCACGGGCACGGGATATTCGAAATACCATGAAAAAAAGTAGAAGATTCATTATCGGTGGTCTCATCATCCTTGCGGCCCTTGCCTATCTTATATACGGGAGCATGCGTGAGGCCCTTGTCTATTTTAAAACCCCCTCGGAGCTGATGGCCGACGAGGGCGCCTCGAAAGGCAAGGCCCTGCGGATAGGGGGCATGGTCTTGGTTGGATCTTTAGAGAAAGATCTTAAAAAGCTCACTTACCGGTTCCAAATAACGGATGGAGTAGAATCGATTCCAGTATTTTACCGGGGAGTTCCGCCTGATCTTTTTTCGGAAGGAAAAGGTGCCGTTGTCGAGGGGAGACTCGGAGAGGATGGAGTCCTCCAGGCCACTGTTATTATGGCCAAGCACGCGGAGGAGTACAGCCCTCCCAAAGAAGGGGACCATGCTGAGGCGCGAAGCTTTATCCCCGGTGGGAGAGAAAGAGGGCCGTGACTGCCAACATAGGATATGGCGCTTTACTGCTGGCTTTCCTCTTTGCGCTGTGGGGCATAATTGCGCCTGTCTTAGGATCCTGGGGATTTTCGACCGAGAAGAGAAGATTCCTTCCTAGCGTCAGGGCCGCCATCTTGGGGCAATTCATCCTCGTTACGATTGCCAGCTCTACTCTGATATATGCCCTGGTAACGACGGATTTCTCCATCAAGTACGTGGTTTTTAATACCACTCGGGCCACCCCCTTCTATTACCGTGTCACCGGCCTTTGGGGTGCCCTGGAGGGATCCCTGCTTCTCTGGGAATGGATCCTCATTATTTTTTCGGGACTGGTGGCCTGGATTTATAAGGATCGCCACCATGAGCTGATGCCCTGGGTCTTAATGATTTTCTCGATCGTTTCTGCTTTTTTTCTCGCCGTTATTGCATTTTCATCAAACCCCTTCGAGAACGTTTTTCCCGTCCCGCTGGACGGTCGCGGACTCAACCCGTTACTCGAAGACGCAAACATGCTGACTCATCCCCCGCTACTTTACACCGGTTTTGTTGGTCTGACCGTACCCTACGCCTTTGCCATGGCAGCCCTGATCGTCGGGAGGCTCGACGAGGCCTGGATCATCACGACCCGCCGCTGGACGATAATCGCATGGTTCTTCTTAACCATGGGCAACCTCGTTGGGGCCTGGTGGTCCTACCACGTTCTGGGTTGGGGCGGCTACTGGGCCTGGGACCCGGTCGAAAATGCGGCCTTTATGCCATGGCTGCCGGCTACTGCCTTCCTGCACTCCGTACAGGTGCAGGAGCGTCGGGGGATGCTCAAGGTTTGGAATCTCTCCCTCATCATCATCGCCTTTAGCCTGACCATCTTTGGCACCTTCCTTACTCGCTCCGGCATCCTCTCCTCTATCCATGCCTTCTCATCGGGGCCTGTGGGAATAATATTCCTCTCCTTCCTTGCCTTTATTCTGCTCGCCTCTTTCGGTCTCCTGGCCTGGAGAAGCAAACAGCTTCGCGGCCAACCGGAACTGGACTCCCTGGTCAGTCGGGAATCCGCATTTATGCTTAACAACGTTGTCCTGATCTCCGCCCTCTTTACAATTTTTCTCGGAACCATTTTCCCTCTCATATCGGCTGCGGTTGTCGGGGTTCAGGTAAGTGTCGGGGCCCCCTATTTTAACTCGGTCACCGTGCCGCTTTTTCTTCTTTTGGTCTTTCTCATGGGTGTCGGCCCGATGATCGCTTGGAGAAAGGCCTCCTGGGATAACCTGCGCCGAAACTTTCTCTGGCCGATGGTTGCTTCATTTCTCGTTGCCTTGGTTCTATTCGTCTGGTCGGTGCGAGATTTCCTCCCCCTGCTCGGGTTCACCCTCATGGCCTTTGTGGTGTTTTCTATCCTGTTCGATACCGCGCTTGCCGTGCGTGCTCGGCATCGGATTGCCGGAGAGGGAGTTTTCAGGGCCCTGATAACATTGGCCAGTCGAAACCAGCGGCGATACGGAGGCTTGATCGTTCACCTCGGCGTAGTCTTGGTCTTTTTAGGAATCGCGGGTTCTATGAGCTACAGCCAGGAGCGCGAGGCCACTCTTCGAGTGGGAGAGGGGCTCTCGGTCGGGCGCTACTATGTCCAGTTCGAGGGGCTCAGTGGGTCAAAACAACCCACGCATATTCGAGTGGAGGGTGCCTTCAAGGTCTTCAACGAGGGGCATGAGATAGGAGTCCTCTCACCTGCACTCAAGTTCTTTCCTACCCAGAAGTCACCGATAGGCCGGGCGGTATTCCGCAGCACGCTTACCGACGATCTCTACCTTATTCTCTCCGGCTTCAGCGAGCTGGAGCAAAACCAGGCCACCCTCAAGGTTCTTGTCCGCCCCCTGCTGGTCTGGATGTGGATCGGTGCCTTCGTTATAGCGTTGGGAACCATCGTGGCCGTGTTACCCCATCGGCGAGCTGGAGCGCGAGGAAACTGAGATGCCTTGGCGCCGCATCGTCCTTACCCTGGCGGTCATTGTGCCGCTGATCGGGATTCTTGCCTACGGCTTTAGTCGAGATCCGCGTTACATTTTGTCTCCTCTTATTGGCCGCCCAGCCCCCCCCTTCACCGTAACGCTCTTTGACGGCAAGAAACTCAGCCTCAGTGATCTTCGAGGAAAGGTCGTTTTTCTCAATTTCTGGGCCTCGTGGTGTCCTCCTTGCAGGGCTGAGGCAAGAGACATCGAGGCGACCTGGAAGAAATATAAGGACAAGAACATCGTCTTTCTCGGGATCGACATCCAGGACACCGAAGAGGCCGCGCTCGCGTTTCTCAAGGAGTTTGAAATCACTTACCTAAACGGGCGTGATGCCTCGGGAAGGATCTCCATCGACTATGGCGTATGGGGAATCCCTGAAACCTTTTTCATCGACCCTGAGGGGTGGATAACCTATAAGCATGTGGGCGACCTAGGATCGCAGATCATTACCTCCAAGTTGGACGAAGCCCGGCGCGGATTCATCAGTGCGAAGGAGGGAAAGGGGTCGTATCAACCGATCCGGTGATTAGTCATGGCGCGATTCTCGCTTTTGCTGCTTGCCCTATTGATTTTCCCGATGGCCCTGCAGGCCCAGCCGGACGACCTGGAGGAGCAGGCTCGAAGGATCGCTGCCGAACTGCGGTGTCCTGTTTGTCAAAACCTCTCCGTCGCCGATTCCCCTTCGGAGATGGCCCAGCAGATGCGGGCACTGATTCGGGAACAGCTCAAAGAGGGAAAATCACCGCAGGAGATCACGGCTTACTTCACCTCCAAGTACGGAGAATGGATCCTTCTTTCACCCACATCCGAGGGCTTCAATCTCCTGGTCTGGATCCTTCCCTTTATTGCGTTGACTGGGGGGATCCTCTTGGTAGTTCTCGTTGTCAGGCGCTGGGTACAGAGAAAAAGCGGGTACCGTCAGGGTGAAGTAGACCCGGCCCTTATCCAGAGGGTGCAGCAAGACATAGCAGCGGATAAAGTATGGGAGGTAGATCCGGATATAGAAGGGCCCCGCGCACACCTCATACATGAGCAGGCCAGGCGGTATACGGAACTTCAAGAGCTTGAATTCGACTACCAGAAAGGAAGGATATCCGACGCCGACTACCGGGATCTGCGCCCGCGCTATGAAGCCCAGGCCGCAAATGTACTGAGAGAGCTCGATTCTTCCTCCGCTCTGGCGATGACAGAGACCCAATCGCGCGGGGCGAAACGTCAAACGAAATATGCTGGGCCAGCACAGACCGGTAAAGCATCATCCCGGAGAGGTTGGGTCTTTGCCGCTATAGGCGCCTTTCTTCTTGTGTTCGGAGTCACCCTCGGAGTTTTTCTGAGCAAGTCCTTGCGTCCTCGAAGCTCGGAGCAGGACTCTATCACCGGTGACTTTCTCACTGGGACCGGTCCAGGGGGGATTAGTGCTAGCTCCGCAATGGGAGGAGCTGATCTCCAGTCTCTCCTCACCCAGGGCCATGCCGCCTTCGAGCGAAAGGACTGGTCCCAGGCGATTGATGCCTTTAAGAAGGTTATCGCCATCGACTCAGACCACCCCGAAGCCCATACCTATATGGGATTTATCCTCACTCAAGCCGGACACGCGGACAGTGCTCTTCTGGCCTTCAACCGGGCCCTTTCCACTAATCCCGAATTCCCTCTTGCCCTTTGGGGAAAAGGCATGGTGCTATACCGCGATAAAGGAGATTTCCCCGGTGCACGGCAAAACCTAGAAAAGCTGGTAGACTTGCTGCCCCCAGGGGCACAGAGGAATGAGGTTCAAAGGACTATGGATGAAATGGGCAGTCGCCCGGCGGACCCCGTGCAGTCAAAGCAACTGGTTGCAGGGTCCAGTCGAATCGAGGGGACTATCTCTGTCGACCCTAAACTCAAGGCTAAATTGGACAGCCGGGATGCGCTCTATATTATCGTGAGGTCGGCAGGCTCTGCAGGAGGTCCGCCGCTTGCGGTCAAGAAGGTGGGGCGTCCCGTCTTTCCCCTCTCCTACTCGCTTGGTCCCGAAAATATGATGATTCCAGGTAGGCCCTTCAGTGGAAAAGTGGACGTCTCCGTGCGTCTAGACAAGGACGGCAATGCAATGACGAGGGATCCTGGCAGCCTCAAGGGCGACTACAAGAAAAACCCTGTCGAGATCGGCTCTCAGAGAGTGGATATTATCATCGACCAGGTGTTGTAAGCCTATCCCTATTCTAAGCTCTAACCAAACATATTTGGAATTTTCGTTTGAATTTGGGTTTAGGGAATCGGGAAAAAAATCACTCTCGCAAAGGCGCGAAGGATGAAGCGAAACCAGCTGGCAGTGAGCAGCTGGCAGCGGGCAGTAATTCGGACTACGGATTACTAGACAGCAAGCAGTAAGAAATCAACCCCTCCGCCTGGGTTTTCTAAACTCAGATTTGCCTATTGCATACTGCCTACTGCTATCTGCCTACTATTTGCCCTTGCGGTCTTGGCGTCTTGGCGAGAAAATCTTTATTGAAGTCGGTCTGTTGAACATTTTATCGGTAAGAATCTAAGGGCGTCCAGCCGCACCAATGCCCGGTCGCCCCTGGGGGTGATAGGTTTCGAGTCTGGGCATGACGTCTTGCGCAAACTGACGCATGGACTCAAGGACAACACGGTTGGGGGCGCTCCCGATGTTCATCCAGGCAAGAATATGGGCTGCCCCGGTTTGCTCGGCAAGCTGTGTAAGTTCGGTCACGGCCGTGTCGGAATCGCCTATGACTGCGTGCTCGGCACAGACACGCTCGTACGTCAGTCCATCCGCCATGGAGGATTTCGACAGCCGGTCAGGAAAATCGATGCCCTTCCGGGTGATCCATTCGATGTAGCTGCTGCGCATCTCTCCTATGATCTTATAGTAGCTCATGATCCCGTCCTGCGCCCGATTCTGGGCCTCCCGTGTGGTCTTGGCTAGAAGCATTGGGACAAGAAGGCCTAGCTCCCGATCAACAGGGTCATGGCCGTGCGCTTCAAAACTTTTCCAGTAGGAGTTTGACAGGTTGATCAGCTGTTCCCGAGACCGCGTATGGATGGGAAGAAAAAGATTAAGGCCGAGTCGGGCAGTGAATTCCACGCCGTCCGCCGAGCTTGCCGCGATATAAAGAGGAGGATGAGGTTTCTGCACCGGCTTGGGGTTCACCACGACTCCCGGGATGCGAAAGAATTGCCCATCGTACGTCAGCAGGTCATCCGTCCAGGCGGCTCGAATGACTCTCAGGCTCTCTTCCATCATCTCACGGGTTTTCTTGTGATCGATCCCGAAACATTCGTAGACTCCGGAGTGAGGGTGGCCCCCGCCAGCGGCAAAATCCATCCGCCCATGGGTTAGCAGGTCGAGGGTGGCGGCTTGCTCGGCCAGTTGAACGGGGTGGTGAATCGGAAGAGTGTTTACTGCAATGCCGAGACGTAACCGCCGTGTCTTCTGCGATGCCGCTCCGAGGACGGCGTAAGGCGCCGAGAGCACAGAAAATCGGGGCTGGCAATGGGCCTCGGCAATCCAAAAACCTCGAAACCCGAGGGTGTCAGCCAGCTCCGCCTGTTCGAGAAACTCGTATAGGCGGTCCACGGCCGGGGTCTCCGTAGCACACTGGATCTCGGTGAACAGGCTAACCTTCACGGTGGTATCTATTTCCGGCCGATGGGTGGCGCTTCAGTTATGAATTGACGCCTTCTCCAATCACTGCGAGCGACGCCTCCATGAGCGCCTCTGAGAGTGTGGGGTGAGCGTGAATGGTTCGGCCCAAATCACGCACGGTTCCCCCCAGGCTCTGGACCACCCCTGCTTCGCCCACGAGTTCCGTAACGCCCTTGCCGATCATGTGGACGCCCAGGATTTCCCCCTTTGCTCCGGCAATGACCTTGGTCCAACCTTCAGTGTGGTTTGCTGCGACGGCCTTACCTGAGGCAAGAAAAGGAAATTTGCCGATTTTAATATCAAGTCCGGCCGCCTTGGCCTCCTTTTCACTGAGGCCAACGCTGGCTACCTCTGGTTGACAGTACACGCAAGCAGGGATTGCGCCTCGCTCCACTTTTCTCCCCTCCTGCCCGAGCATCATCTCCACAGCAGCGACTCCCTCCGCTGCGGCGGCGTGGGCCAGCAGTGGGGCACCCGTAACGTCTCCCGCGGCATAGACGCCTTTGCAGCTTGTCTGATACTGGTGGTCCACTTTAATGAAGCCACGCTCGGTCTCGATGCCGAGCTTTTCCAACCCCAGATCTTCCGTCAAGGGCCCACGGCCCACGGCAACCAAGGCCTGCTGTGCGAAGAGATTGCTCTCGCCCCCCTTCTGATCCTCAACGGTCAATCTGATCGAGCCATCTTCCCGGTGATTCCCCTTGTATCGTGTTTGAGTAAGAATCTTAATCTTCTTTCTCTTCAGGGCACGCTCCAGTTCCTGGCCTAACTCTTCGTCCATCTCAGGCAATAAACGGTTCATCATCTCCACCACGGTGGTCTCGACTCCGAAGCTGTTATAGGCGTATGCGAACTCGACCCCAATGGCGCCTCCCCCGATTATCAATACCGATTTCGGGAGACTAGTCTGAGCCAACGCCTCACGGCTGGTAATTACCGTTTTCCCATCGACCTCCAACCCGGGCAGTGTTTTTTCCTTGCTGCCCACCGCTAACAGGATATTCGGGGCGATGATCTTTCTTTGTTCCTTTCCTTCGACCAGGACTTCATTGGGGGCTAGGAGGCTTCCTTTGCCTTTGAAAAGGTCGACTTTGTTTTTTTGCAGGAGAAACTCCACCCCCTTGGCCAACCTGTCGGCCACCCTGCGGCTGTACCCAATGACTTTTTCATAATCTACGGACAGGCCCTCACAGCGGATGCCGTAGCGCTCGCCCTGCCTTAGAGTCTCCACAATTTCGGCGCAATAGAGGATCGCCTTCGACGGGATACACCCCCAGTTGAGGCAGACACCACCCGGCCGCTCTTTTTCGACGAGGGCAGTCTTTTTTCCAAGCTGAGAGGCCCGGATGGCCGCAGTGTATCCTCCAGGGCCTCCCCCTATAACCACCAAGTCATAGGAATCTTCTTTCATAAAAACCCTTTCTTTTATTGATCTAGCATCTCAACTGACAGCGATGTGGACGAAAGCACTGGAGGATGCTGAGGGCGCTCCCTTACGGCAAAGGTAGACGGTGATATTTCCCTTTGAAGAAGAGCAAGGGTCGGTCCTCTGTGGCATTGGCACTTACAATCTCACCCAGATATATCGTGTGGTCTCCGCCCTCGTAGCTATTGACGATCTTGCACTCAATGGTGCCTATCGATCCGTCGAGGAGAGGGACGTTGTTCTCCCCTCTGTGCCATTTTATCTCTCCGAACTTTTCGATCCCCTTGGTGGCAAATCGGCGTGAAAGCTCTTCTTGATCTTCGCTCAGGACATTGACGGCGAAGACCTTCGACTCTTCAAAGCAGGAGTAGCACTGCGCTGCTTTATCGATGCAAACTACCACAAGGGGTGGGTTGAGAGACAAAGACGTGAAGGCATTCACCGTGAGGCCAAAGGGTGACCCTGCACCATCCCTGGTAGTGACTACTGTCACGCCCGTCGCGAAATGCGCCATGATGTCTCGAATTTCACGCGAATCCATAGCCATGCGAGAGAGGTATCAAAGCACAGGGACCATTGTCAATTCTTCCGTAGATTTTAAGTGAGCGGCAACGCGGGCCAGGGGGTTCACTTCCATCTCGCCCGGGGTAGGATCTAGCTGTCGAGATCAGGTTTCGGGAGGGTAAAGTAAGGAATGTTGTCTTCGTCGAGTTCCTCTCGCTCTTCAGCCGTCGCAGTCCCATGAATGCCCTTTTTCTCGACTTTACCGGAGAAGATCTTCCGGGCCTCCTCGGCAAAGCGTGGTCCCACGTCCGCGAAGTTCTCACGCACATTGTGGTGGAGATAGAGGAGTAGCTCCTTTGATTCGGCCTCCGTAAGGGGATGAGGAGACACCTTTGATCTCACAGCTCTGTTCTCCTCTTTTTCTCTCTTCGTCTTGGTCTGGATCGCACAGGCATGCGGGAGCTTGACTATTTTTGTAGTTGCACACACGGGGCAGGAAATTTTCTTTTGAGCGGCCTGCTCCTCGTACCCTTCGGCACTCGGAAACCAGCCCTCAAAACGGTGGTTTTTCCTACAGATAAGATCGTAGATGACCATCGGATTTCCGTGCAGTATACCACTACCCTTGTCAATCCCATAGGGGCCCTAGGTCAAAATGTGTGGTATCAGAGGAAGCCAAGGGGCAGACCCCCTCGCCCACAAATACTGCTCCGAGGGGAGCGAGACGGAAGGCCGCGGGCACCTGAACAACGAGGTTCCGTCAGGACCAGACCTGAGGAGTAAGTACCCTGGGGCATGATAGGGTGGGGCCTTCAAGGTACAGTCCCATTGCCAGCGGGCGAAAGGCTCGTTCCCCGAGGAGAGGCAAGGCCGACGGGGCAGGCCCACTCGGCACCAAACATTGAGTGTGGATTTCCGAGAGGGAGGAAGACTGAAGACCTGAGGAACAGGAGCGAGATGGTTGGTACAGGCCGCGACGGTTAGAGAACCGACACGATGGGGTTGGGGGGTGGCCCTCAAGGTAATAATCTATTTCCTCAGGCCGGAAGGCCTACTTCCTCGAGGAAAGTGGGTCTTTGGAACGTTGCAACATGATTGAGAAAAACTTTTTGTCATGCTCACCACCCGATGGCGTATCCTTCCCTCCTTGGGTCTGCGCCAGCCATCCAGGTCCCGCTTACCGGGTCCCGCAGTATCACTGCCGCTGAACCAAAGGCCCAGCGCTTCACGACATTGACATTGTGTCCCTTTGCGAGCAACTTTTTGACCACCTCAGGAGGAAATCCCTCTTCGAGCCTCAACTCTTCGGGGATGTCCGACCGGGGCGGAGTCCCCGGCAGATGGCTCCACCGAGGGGCCTCTATCGCGGCCTGAGGGGCCAGATGGTGGTCGAGTAAGTTGTGGAGGACCTGGACGTTCGTCTGTGGCTGGTCATCCGCCCCAGGCGTCCCTCCCACGGCCAAAAAATCACCGTCTCCAAACACCATATATGAATTGAGCGTGTGGGCGGGTCTCTTTCCGGGGACCAAGCCATTGGTCGTACTCGGATCAAGCCCAAAGCCGCACAGGCGGTTGTTCATGATCAGGCCTGTGTCTCCCGCCACAACGCGGGAGCCAAACCCGGCAAAAATGCTCTGGATGATAGAGACCACATTCCCCTCTCGGTCTGCCGTACAGAGATAAGTCGTATCGCTGCCGAACGATGCAGAGACCTGTTCCTGCGATTTGGCGCTGTTAGGAATCAGTTTCCTCCGTTCCTTGGCGTAGTCTTTGGACAAGAGCAGCGAGATCTTTGGATCGCCAAAGCGGGGATCCTCGAGATGATTGATCCTGTCCTCGAATGCGAGCTTCTTGGCCTCTACCATGAAGTGGACGGCATTGGCCTGATCCAGCGCGCCCGGCTGATCGAGGGGGTAGTCTTCGACGATATTGAGGATCTCCAGGACGATAAAACCCTGGGAGACTGGGGGCTGCTCGAACAGGGTAAAGCCCCTGTAAGTGGTCGTGATGGGATCCAACCATTCTGCATAACTTCCCTGTAGGTCCTCCTCACTCAATATTCCCCCCTCTTTCTTGATTGCGGTGCACATCCGGGTTGCAAGTTCTCCCCGGTAGAATCCGTCTCTCCCCTTTTTCGCAATTTGTTCTAGGGACTGGGCCAAGCCTTTCTGAACCAAGACCTTGCCTGGGGCTAGATCATTCAGCGGCCTGCGGAAGGACTGCTCAATCATCGGAAAGGATGCTGCCAGATCAGCAATGGTGGATCCCAAAGATGGGTAAAGGGCGAATCCTTCCCGGGCGTAATCGATCGCATCGGCAGAAAGCCGATTCAAGTCCATGCTTCCGTATCGCCGGTGGAGCTCGATCCAGCCATCCACTGCACCCGGGACAGCGATGCTTAACGGACCGGAGGTGGGGATCTTGTTCATTCCCCTCTCTTTGAAGAACTCTATCGTTGCTTTTTGAGGGGAGGGACCGCTGGCGTTCAGGGCCTCAACCTTGCCATTTTTTTTCATAAAGACTAGCGCGAATAGATCCCCTCCAGGCCCACAGGTGTGAGGTTTGACTACCGTCAAGGCGAAAGAGGTAGCCAGTGCCGCGTCCATTGCGTTTCCACCCTCTTGCAAAACCCGGCTGCCGGCGAGGGATGCCAGGTAGTGGCCTGAGGAGATCATTCCATGACGCCCCATAATGACTGGTCTAGCTGTCTTTGGATGATTCAAGGCGTAAGGCCTAGGTTGCATACATCACCTCTCATTGTTGAAGGAGATTAAGATGTTAAATCTTAAGAATTTTCAATGCGTTAGATCTAAGGATCTTATCTTTTTCTTCACTTTTAAGACCCAGGCCTTCGATAGCCTTTAGACTGTTCCTTACGAATAGACATCCCTCTTCAGGGCCGTAGGGATAGTTCGTCGCGAAGACGAGCCGATCTGCACCGAAGAAATCATAGGCGCATCGAAGTGTGGCAGCCGGATGGTCTGCCGTGTCCACGTAAAAACGCTTTAGTGAGTCCAGCGGATTTTCTTTGAGGCCGAATTTACGCCGGATCTCCTCTGTCCTGCCCGTATAGATGTTGGTTGCCCTTTGGCCAAAAAACGAGAGGACCCCTCCGACATCCGCTACGACGAAATCGATCTCGGGAAACCTTTCGAGCACCTTTCCATAGACGAGCCTTGTCATTGCGACCGTACTGTCAAAGGCCCAGCCGTATATCAATATGGGCAAGATGTCCAGATCGACCGCCTCTGTCGCAAGTGGAGCAGTCGGGTGGATGTAGACGGGGATTTTTAAGTCCGCAACTTTTTCGTAGATCGGGAAGAGATCTTCGCTGTCCAGAGCTCTTCCGTTCAGGTTGGTGTAGCAACCGAACCCCTTGAGACCCAGCTCCTTGACGGATCGTTCCAGCTCATCGAGCGAGGCCTTGATTGAAGAGGTCGGGAGGGTGGCCAGGCCAACAAAGCGCTTGGGATATTTCCTGCAGAGGGCAGCGATGGCGTCGTTCGCAGTCTTCGACAACTTCACTGCATCTTCAGGCTCAAAGCGGTCGGCACCTGGAGCTGGGATGCTGATTACCTGGACATCTATGCCGAGCTTGTCCATGTGCTCGACCCTGCGATCCGGATCCTGTCCCTGGAATATCACTGTATTGATCCGACACTTGAGTCTCTTGTCATAAAAATAGGTCATCCCGCTGTCGGGATCGCGGGGCTCCAAAATCACCTTGCCATCGACGCGCTTGATCTCCTCGATGTATTCCCGTGGAAAGACATGACTTTGAAAGTCAATCACCATAGACGGTCTTCCTTTCCGATTTTGGCTTTACTGCTGGACCTTTAACTCGTAGCACCTGTGTGCCAATCGGACAAGTTCGATATAACCCCAGGTTCCTTGGTCGGTCAATCGCTTGGCCAGCTGCCGAGGGATGGCCTCTTGCCCTAGATAGGCTCCGCTGATGGCCCCGGCCATCGCGGCGGTGGTGTCCACATCCCCGCCCACTGCAATAGCAGTGCAGATGGTCTCCAAATAGTTGTCCGGAGATTTCAAGAATGAATATAGGCTCCACAGGACGCTAGGCGTTACAAAGGGTGAAATGCCCTGCCATTCATCTGAATAGCCGGGGGTCAGGCCAGTCCTGGAAATAAAAGTCACAGCCCTATCAGGCGGCAAGGCTAACCATTGGCCCAGCTGCTGGATGCCCGAGGCCACTGACTCCTCAATGACCCCTGCCCACTCGCTAAGTTGGGACAAAAAGGGCCTAGACTGAATTGTTTTTCCCTGAAGGGCCAGGGCTACGGCACCAGCGATCACAACTGCGCCGGCGGAGCATCTCCTATCCTGATGGGTAATACGGCCTTGATCGTGCGCCGCCCGAACCAGTTCCGCAGGATCATCGAAAAAAAACAGTCCTATGGGAGCCGCGCGCATCGCGCTCCCGTTTCCGGCAGACGGTGGCGGAGTTCCCGACTCTTCCCAAGAGACTCCCTGGATCAATCGTCTTGCCGCTGCGTCCGTTGCCCGTCCACGGCCGACGATTCTTTCCTGCGCGAATATTGCGGCAATACGACTGGCATAATCATCAGGGCTGAACCCCTCACACGCCACGTAGCTCTGAATGAGCTCCCGGGCAAGTTGGGAGTCGTCTGTGTATTGACCGAAGGGAAACGGCCCACGGCCGCAATCTCCCGAGCCTCCTATTTTTATTGTCTCTGTAACGTATTTCTGACAAACGCTGGGGGGATAACCTTCGACTGGGAAGCCCAGGGCGTCTCCCAGGCACTGACCGATCAGGCAACCACTAAACCGCTCTTTTTTAGTGCTTGCCTGCATCTACCACGCCAGTGACATGTCATGCACCGATTTTTCATGTGAGTGGCCGACCGAATGATTGAACAATTCGCTCTATTTCATCTACGGAATAAGATGCCAGTCTTATCTGCTTTTCGACCGTTGAGGCCTTTGTGAATTCAAGATTACCCAAGATTATGATGTTCTCATCATTTAAGCGGTTTTCAGCGCCAGTATAGTTAAAACTCCCTGCAATGACTACCTGCCGATCTATGACCGTGAGTTTTTGATACAGCTTCTGTAGTTTCCCTGTGATGCAACTAGAAAAAGGCTTAACCCTGCCCTTTGCACCGGGTGTGTTGCCGCCCACTTCTGATTCGCTTGTCGAAGCTGGTAAATCTTGATAGAGATTTTCATCACCACAACATACAGTCCTCAGTCAATTCCCGATTTGGCCGGGAATTTATCTGCTATTCAGGAGGTGAAACAATGAATGGCCCAGCATTGGTCGCAGACGCCCTTGACAGGGTTAGCGAAATTCTGCACCGCGATCTGAAGGACATGACACCCCAGGAGCTCGTCGCAGGTACCAAACCTCACATAGGATGGCTGGTCTGGCATTTAATCCGTGTACAGGACGTGAACATTTCCGCGCTGGCTGGACGCGAACAGGCGTGGATCGCCGAGGGTTGGCATAAACGCTTCAGTATGCCGCCTGAACCCAAGGACTACGCTTCGGGCCATAGACAGACCCCGGAAATGGTCGATGCCTTCGCTGTCACGGACGCTAAGATCCTGTTGGAGTATCATGATGCCGTCTTGGAACGTACCA
>JAZFYO010000080.1:0-7851 GCA_036443615.1 Binatia bacterium
CCACTTCGAGTTCGGGACCACCCGACCCTTCCGAGTGAACGTCCCCCGGATCCAGTTCGCCGATGTGGCTACCTACCACATCGAGTTCCTCCCCTGAATCCCCGAGCCTCGGTTTTAAGTAGCGAGCAGGATGCCACACGGCGAATACTGGTGCGGAAGGGGATGCTGACCAACGAGGAGGTGTTGGAGGAGATCAAGGTGGTACGGCGGGAGATGGAGGGGAAGCGGGGGCTGTGGAGATGAAGTCGACCTCGGCGCTTGACACCCCTTGCCCAGTGGGGGTCCAAAAACACCACGAGCGTCGAGGGTGGCTCGACGCTGAGCAGACTGGAGACCTTTCGGAGCCCATCCGAGTTACCGTCTGCCCGCGCGCGCTGCTGCCGCTGACTGGGATGAGCTGGAGTTTGGCTGAGCCCTGCTGCTAGCGCGCTTGCTTCTCACGCGCCTTGGCACGACCGTGCTGTCCGTGTTCTCCCGCGACTTCGTCGGCGCGCTCAAGACCGCGTGCTCTTGACTTTGTTTCAATCCTCTTCTCTTTCCTGTCCGCTTTTCTTTCAGCTCGTTGGAGTTCTTTCTCAGCCTTCCTCTCGGCCTTCTCTTTCGCCTTTTCCGCCTTCCGTTCAGCCTTCTGCCTATTCTTTTCAGCTCCTTGTTGCCCTTTACCTCCGCCCTTCTCGATTTTCTCGCCGCCCCTTTCTAGTTGCTCGTTGATCTCTTCGCGTTCCTCCTCAGCTTCCCCATCGGCCCTAGCGATCAAGACACCGGCTGTCCCAACGACTGGTTCGAGCGCCAGCGCAGAGGCAGCCGTCTGTGGAAAGGCTTCCGTGCCAAGGCATAACGCAATAACTCCTGCGAGGACGCCGGTTGTCATCCGTTTCATTGCTATCCTCCTTTTGGCATGTAGCCCGGTGGTGACTCAGAAGGGGTTTTATCGCAATCTCTGTGCCAAAGAAATGGTATCGGAAGTTACTAAAATTAAAGGGGTTTTTGAACGAACAGGCCTTCCTTCACTGACGAGTTTTGGGCGGTTGTGAGAAAATTGGCAGTGGTTGTTAAACCGATCAGCTGGGAGGCAGGAGCTGATATAGCGAACTGAGATTTACCCTCCGGAAAGGTTCCCGCTATAATAGCCTCCGGAAGGTAATACAGGGTGGTGGGCTGACGATGATGGCACTTTTATTGAGGAGCCGACCATGGCCAAGAAACTTGACCCACGCCAACTCGTCACCTTCGAGGTGTGGCTTCTGAAGCTTCAGCGGGAGGCGAGGGAGGCGAGACGGGGGTTGTGGAGGTGAGATGCTAAGCCTTAACGTCCCTTGTCTAGTCGGGGATAAATGGGAATAATTGTAGTTAGATCCAAGGAAAAGGGGCGATAGTATGGACAGCATAACCTATTTGATTATCGTTGTTTTGTTGAGCCTTGTTGTTGGATTAATACGTGCTACCTATGAAAAAGCTAGAAAGCCTTCAACCGAGGCATATCTCGACTCTTTGAGAAACCTTTCGAAAGACACAGCCACAATGGAGCCTGACAACGTCGTTGATCCGAAAGAGACCGCACTCTATTGCGCCAAAGTAACGGGCGAGACTCGAAACTACTCTTCCCGCACGTTGATATGCGATTTCACTGATGAAAGTCTCAAGCCTAGAGATTACCTTAGCATTCAGTGGCGCCTCGATTTTGTGCGCCCTGATAGATACCATGTGGCGCAAGATATGTGGGACACCGAGTGTGGGGAGTTGTATGATCAGTGGATTTCTATTGGGAAGGAAAACTATCAGAATGCGGGGGTTTGGTATCAAACGGAAGACGGAAGAAATGATGAGCACAACCATTCCCTGGTGGTGGACGATTTATTGCAACTGTTAATCAATCACGACCCGATCGCTTCCGAAGTCTACCGCTATGGGGAGTCACGCTACCTCTTAATTGAATACGGGACTCCAATTCCGAGTAAATTTTTCCATGCCACCATAGAGGATTTCGGCTCATTGTTGCACAGTGACTGTCAGACGCATCTATGGATTAACCTCGCCACGGGCTTCCTTGCCAAAGGTGAAACGATCGTCAAAGGATAAACAAAGGCAGGTGAGGGTCTCCACATTCGTATCCAACAAGTGTTCACTAATTACAATGAATTCATAGAGGTGAATCCACCACTTTGGCTGAACGCAGTCCGAACTGCCGAAGGTAAACTTCAGATAGTAGAAAGAAAAATCCTTGTAGTCCCCCACCATCCATAAGAGGCTAACTATGGCAGAGAAACTCGATCCACGCCAAGTCGTCACCTTCGAGAAACTGCTCCAGGCGATGATGATGGAGCAGGATGCCACACGGCGCGTGCTGGTGCGAAAGGGACTGTTGACTGACTTGGAGATTCTAGAGGAGATCAAGGTGGTAAGGCGGGAGTAACAGATCGACCGTGGAAATTGGAGGACTTGCTGTAAATCTAAAGGAGGTAACCAAAATGGCTGGAAAATTTATTCAGATCGCGGTAGCACCAACAAATGACCTGTTTGCTTTAGACGAAGAAGGTAATGTATGGCATTTCCATCGCCAGCGCAATAAATGGGTGTTATGGATCTCGGATCGGGCATAAGTTCAAATTAGGACACTACCCTTTCGAGGGACTGCTCCGGGCGATGATGATTGAGCAGGATGCCACGCGGCGCGTGCTGGTGCGGAAGGGGCTGCTCACCAACGAGGAAGTGTTGGAGGAGATCAAGGTGGTGCGGCGGGAGATGGAGGGGAAGCGGGGGAGATAGGGCATAGAGGGGGAGACCACATGGCTATTGAGGAAACGGTAACTTGTACGGATTGCGGCACGAAAAAACTTTTCACTGGTGAGGACGTAACCCTGTTCCTGAAAGCGGTAGACCTGGCTGGTTGGTATGTTTCGCCGGACGAGGTTGAACCTCATAGTGGGATGGCACTGTGCCCCGAGTGTTACCGGAAGCGGAAACAAGAGCCTAAGTGAAACTTCATGGTCTTTGCCTACAATCCTTCTGATCTTCTAGCGGCAGGCAAGGGCAAAATGTAACCGGGAAAGGTGAATCGTTGTAAGGGGGAAGCCATGAACGAGCCAACGATGGAAACCTTCGCACGACGAGTGGACCGGGTGGAGCGGGAACGTGACGGCGGCAAGCGACCACCCCTCAGATTTCTCCCAGCAGGAATACATTACTGAACAAATCAAGAGAATACTGGAGGAGGCGAAGCTCCAGCCTTACACGTACGTCCTCAACCAACTGAGGGAGCTGGTTACCGAGTGGAACCCACGCCTCTCCCCTTCATCTGTCCAGGACGCCTTAAAGGCTAAGCGACCCCGGCAGAGGCGGACGCGCCGAGTGGTAGGGCTGTCGTTAGAGACTTCTTTCCTCGTAGAGCTTTTGAACATCTTCCATGCTGATCCCATCGCTCGGTTTGCCCGTGCTCTCCCCACAGAGGCCCTGAAGTTATGGCTTCGATTGGACCCCCCCGATCGGCGGCAACATATAATGCAATTCAATGACGCCCTCTCTTTGGAGGCCCTCCGCTTTCCCACCTCTTTGGTGGCATTTAGTTTCTTCGCTGGAGGGGTAGTGCACCTTGCTAAGAATGACTGGGCTGGGGTTGACAACTTCTGCGTAGCGTGGACGCCTGGGCAAGGCGGGCTGGATTCCTTCGATGAACAGGAGCAAAAACTTGTGTTTATGACCACCATAGCCCTAGCCAATTCAAAGGCATGGCTGCCTCGCCTTCGGCGGTGCCAGCTCCCACATTGCCAGGTATGGTTCGCGGATCGGTCTCCAACGTGGCAGAACAACCCTGCCCGGTTCTGCTCAGATTCACACCGCGCCAGCTCCGCTAAACGCTCCCGCTAGGACCTCGCCGAGGGCTACGGCTTTCCTGTCAAGAGCAACATTTCAGCCTCTCGTTTTCCCCTTATTTTAAAAGGTGTTTCGTCTCCGCCATCCCCTCCGGCTACGGCTTTAACTGAGGCCGTCTGTCGTAAACTATCAATGATAATCAGGACGGTATCTCACAGTACGTGGAGGAAGCCGATGGAAGATAGAAAACTGTTGGTGGACGCCAAAGCCCTGGCGGAAATGTTGAGTCTCCCTGTGAGCTGGGTTTATGCGAAGGCAGAGAAAGGGGAAATCCCCTCAGTAAAGGCAGGAAAGTATCGGCGATTTGACCTTGTTGAGGTTCTTGCCGTGCTCCGGGAGGCAAGTAAGTAGACAAAGGCGCAACAGCGATGACGAGCTACTTCCCCGCCCCACCCGCGCCTGATGCCTCAAACATTGGGTGGGCCTACTATTATCTCAATCTCGGATGGACCCCACTTCCAGTCAAGCCTGGAACCAAATTCCCCGCCGTCAAGTGGACCGAGTACCAGACGCGACAGCCAACCCCTAGAGAAATAGAACGCTGGAACTGGTCGGGCGGCATCGGCATCGTGACGAATGGGTTGATATGCGTGGATTGCGACGGCGGTGGAGAACAGCTCCTGAAGGGAAAGGATTTTCCTCCTTCGTGGACTGTCAGGACAGGGTCAGGTGGGCTTCACCGCTATTATAAGGCAAATGGTCAACGTGCTCGCAATGCGGCTGCGATTTTGAAAGAGGACGGCAAAGGGCAAGTGGACATCCGTGCCGATGGCGGCTTCATCATTGTACCACCATCGGCGCACATAGAAACGGGTAAGCCTTACACATGGATTCTCCCGCCGTGGCTGGACACTCTCCCATTGGCCCCCGCGCCCGCATGGATTCAGGACGCCGTCACTGACAGGGACCGGCCCCAAGAGGCAAAAGACCAGCCGCACCCCACTTGGGTGACGGAGCTGATGCAAGGCGTTCCCGAGGGGCAGCGGAACGATGCTGCGGCGAGGCTCGCGGGTTACTTTTGCGAGAAGAAGCACCCAGAGGACATCACCCTAGAAATTCTCCGGCCCTTTTCCGAGCGATGCAGACCGCCAATGCCATTCCACGAACTCCAAGGGGCCATCGCCTCGATCTACCGGACGCATCATCGGAGGGGCGGGGCCACGGGGATGGAGCAAAGAGTTGCAAGCGAGACGACCACCGAAGCCAGTGACTTCGAGCCTGCTGAAGTCCTCTGGAGCGAACCGGACGAACCGATTGAATGGGACGTCGAGGGAATCATCGTCAGGAACACGCAGGGCTGGATATCCGCCCGGCCGAGGGATGGGAAAAGTATGTTGACTACCCATATCGGCTCTAGGCTCGCGGCCGGCCGTCCTGTCCTTGACCGTTACCCCATCCTTGTCCCGCGCCGTGTTCTCCTTGTGCAGGAGGAGGATCCTAGACGCCGCCTGAAGCGCCGTCTCAAGCAGCTCGTCTCTCAGGAGGAGCGAGACGCCTGGCGGGGGCGGTTCCTGGTCCTGATCGAGGCGGGCCTGAAACTGGACGATTCGAAGTGGCAGGAATGGCTCATCGCACGAATCGAGAAGCACAAAGCCGAAGTTCTCATCCTGGACGTGTGGCGCTGGCTCCACAACGCCGACACGAACAGCGAAAAGGAACTCAAACCCATTCTCACGTTCCTCACGGACATCCGCCGACGCTACGGCTTGACCATCCTGATCGTGACCCACGACAGCAAACCAAAGCAAGGACCCGAGGGGAGCAAACACAGCACCCGGATCACCGGCTCCTGGGCGCAATGGGCCTGGGCGCATTTCGGGATTTTCCTCAAAAAGACCGGACGGACCGTGCAGGTTGAGGTCGAGGGGAAGGACGCCCAAGACGCCTCTTTCGCCTTCCGGTTCGCGGGGGGCGAAGATGGACAACCCCTCCGGCTGGTCTGGGAACCGACAAAACTGAGCGCAGGAGAGGAGCGGCGGAGACGGCTCGCTCAACACCTCCAAGAGCATCCCGGGGAGTGGGTGACCCTTGAGACACTGACGAGCGTGGCCGGGGTGTCGGAAGACACCACCAGGAAGGACCTTGACGCTCTCTGTAGTGAGTCAGGATTCGAGAGCGACAAAATGCCGTTCGGACGAACACGAAAAAGGGTTTATCGCTATGTGGACACTCCCGAATAAGTGCAATTCGGCAGTGTTCGGCAGTGTCGGGAGTGACCCCAAGTTTACTCACACCGACGACACCGACGACGCCCCTATAAGGGGGCGGAGTGTCGTCGGTAGTGAGTGTGGGGAGGCCATGAGCAAGCTACTTGGCGTAGTGGACAAGAACAGTCGGGAGCGGATCGAGGTACGGGCCTGGGTGAGCATGGCGAAAGGCAACACTCTATGAGTAACCCTCAACACCGACCCTCTATGACAGGCTCCAATGGACGTCCTCTGGAGTTTTGGGGGTTGCGGTCCATTGCACAGCGCATGGGGTGCAGCGTGGACCAGCTCCACCGCCTACAGGATCAGCTCCATTTCCCCTTAATTCTCATGCCAAACTGGAAGCGACGGCACCCGCGTAATATGGCGTTCAAGTGGATTTATTATACAAACGAGGCTTTCATCGATCGATGGTACTTCGGTCTCTCGGAAGCGCAAAGAAATGCGAGGAAGAAACTTGGTGGGAGATGGTGGGTGCACTTGGGTAAGGCAGGAAGGGCAGTTTAAGTAGTGAAGGGGAACAAAAACCTCGTCGCGCACACGAGGGTAAGGGTGGGTGAGCGGATCAATAGGCAGACGGGCAAGGGCAATAGCGGGGCAGATCGTGGTGCCCAACAACCTTACGCCACAGTGACATCAATGGTGACAGGGCTCCCAACACCGCCAAAGGAAAGGGCCGTTTCTCGGGCTTTGGATGGGGTATCACCGGCCCGCCGCCTTTTGAATGTGAAGCACGCCGCGGAATACCTGGGTGGGATTTCCCTGTGGACCATGCGAGGTCTGGGATGGTCAGGTCAGGTCCCGGAGGTCCGAGTCGGAAGGCGCGTGTTGTACGACAGGCAGGATCTGGACCGCTTCATTGAGACCAGCAAGCAGCAGCGATGATGGCGATAATGCTCAGGATCGCCCCCCTTTGGCCGCTGGCGGGCTGCAGCATTCCACTTTCGGTGATGGGGCACCAAGACCGGGGGGGGGAGGCCCTTTCGACCCTCTCTCCCCCGTGTGCGCTCGCCGAGGAGGTAGGAGAATTTTTTGAGCGATATGGGAGGTGCCCAGGAGGTTTTAAATTTTGCGACCTGACGCGCGAGGCCAGACGAAGACACCCGTTCTGACTTGGGATAGCTGGGTGCCACCACTGCGCCGCGTCTGCCCTTGTTGCGGGATGATGGTGGTGAGCCGCGACATAGACCCCCGCTGCCCGAGGTGTGGGCACCGGCAGGGCATATGAGTCCTTATCACGGCATTGATCGGTGTGACCGCTGCGGCAGGCCGCTAGAAAAGAGCGGGTGGCTCTCAGGCTTGTGCAAGGCATGTGAACAGGAAACTTCCAACCAAACACCACGAGCGCCGAGTTGCCCCGACGCTCATGGGGCGCTTCTTGTTCAAGCCCGTGGGGCCCCTTTTTGGAATTTTATTTACTGTCCTCCTTTAATGGACTGCCGTGCGATGCGTTCCTGTTTACAGGCTGCTTCCTCACTGTTGAACGAGTAATGCCTCCTTTGTGGAGACAAAGAAAGGAGAACACGACATGGGATACAGATACGCTCAACTGACGAAACTAGTCGAAACCGGCGAGTATGAGGCCGTACTCCGGCAGATGGAGATTCGGCCGACACGCTTCGATAAAACCCAAGGCGGTTGGGAAAAATATGGGGATCAGCCCGTCTGCAGCGTGAACCTCTACTTCGAGATCTTAGATGGGTCTCCGGGTGCAACGAATCCTGATGACTGGCTGTGGTATCACGAATACTGGCCGGACCCAGATTCAACCCTT
>JAZFYO010000081.1:0-3499 GCA_036443615.1 Binatia bacterium
AGAAGCATTACCAGTGGATACCTTCTGAGGGCTTGGAGTTCTTCCGCGCTCACGAGTACCACGATGAGGGTCATGGCAATTTCATTGTCGACGTCATTAAAAATCACATCATGGAAAAACACCTTCAAGACGAAATGCGCACGGCAGTTGAGACCAGAGTAGATACCATGTGGCTTCAAAGCGAGTCCATTTACGAGGCTTTTGTCAGGCCTTCATTATCCCCCGATGTTGTTCATGAGCTTGAAGCCAGGTCTAACTAACCTGTTGGAATCTGCATGACTATCGAGGTGGGCACGACTTGGTGTCGGGGGCCTGAAAGTAAACCGAGATAAGGGACAGATCATATCAAGGAGGTATTCAGATGGCGTTATCCTGGGAGAATACGAAAGTAGATGGCGAGGCAATGAGGCTTTTCGTGGGTCTTCCCGACGGATCAGGCCCATTTCCCGCTTTAGTTGTTATTCAACATCAAGGGGGTGTAGACGAATTCGTCCAAGACATGGTCAAGAAGGCTACTAGTGCAGGGTACGTCAGCGTGGCCCTCGATCTTTATCATCGCGATCCCCCGGACTGCCAGGACGACGGCCCTACGCGTAGAGGTCGTCTTCGCGATTTAACTGTAATCAAGGATGTGAACGCTGCGGTTGATTTCCTGAAGGGGCACAAGTTCGTCGACCCGGAAAGGCTTGGAATTATCGGGTTCTGCATGGGAGGTAGGATCTCCTATCTGTCGGCGGCGGCTAACTCGAGCTTTAAGGCAGCCGTTGCGTACTATGGTGGGAATATCCTGGTGCCATGGGGAGAAGGGCCTTCCCCGTTTGACCGCACCGGCGAGATCCACTGTCCTATCCTGGGTCATTTTGGTGAAGAGGATAACAACCCTTCACCTAAAGATATGCGGAAATTAGACGCCGAGCTTACCAAGCATGGCAAGGATCACGATTTTTATTCTTACAGCGGCGCCGGTCACGGATTCATGAACCGGCGGTCTAAAAGTCACAGTCCTTCCGCCGAGGAGGCTTCATGGCCCAGGACCCTAGACTTCTTGGGTAGAAATCTGGGCAAGTCCGTGCCCAAGATGGCTTCAGCCTCCAGCTAGTGTGCTGCGAAGAGCCTGCTTGGATACAATCGTTCACCTGTTTTAGGCGAATCTATGAAATCTAAAGGAGAGCTACTTCTCAGTACCTTGGCAGCACTAGTTCTATTACTTGCAGGTGGTTATTTTGCCTGGCAGACGCAACAAATCACCCAGTCTGTGGACCGTATCGCCGCATCTCAGAAAGAAATCTCAACAGAGATTAAGGCCTCTCAGGGACGGATGGAAGAGCAAATACGAAAGTTAAGGAATAATGTCCGTCTCCCAAGCGCGAAGGAATGGGTGAGGTCTGTTAGAAAACCATTGGCGGCCGAAGCCACAAGTGTGATGAGAGAGGCCCAAAAGCGCGGCATCGAAGATGCGCTTCGGAGTTGGTCCAAGAAAATTCAACAGCGAGAAGATAAGCGGTACCGGAATCTGCTAGAGAAGCTCAGTGAGAGTCGAAAGGAAATTAAAAAACAATACGTAAGAGAGGGGGAGCTCCGGCAGAACTTGATTAAGAAGTTGCGTGAGGATAGAGAGGCTGACAAAGAGCGGTGGCTTAAATTGACCAAGACGTTGAAGCAGATTCGGGAGGATGCCCAAAAGGAATACCGTCAAGTAGTGCAGATGCTTAGCGAAGAAAGGAATAGGGCATTAGCGAAGGCTAAGCTGCTGGAGGAGGACCGTAAGAGAGCGATTTCTAAGCTGCTCGATCAGGCGAAACAAATTGAGAAAGAGCGCAAACGGCAGATGAGCGAGTTTTGTACTAGGAGACCCGAGGCGTCAATTTGTAGGACATTTTAATCGGGGAGATAACCTCCCCGCATTGTGAGGTCCGTCAGAAATGCAATATTACGATATCTCTCTTAACTTGTCTGCAGAGACGGTCAGATGGGTTTCGTCCCAGCCCTTTGAGTTAGTCGAGAAGCGTCGTATGGGCAAGGGGGACCACAATAATTCTTCAGGACTCACCATGAGCGTCCATGCAGGGACGCATCTTGATGCCCCTTTCCATTTCGTTCCGGATGGGGCCACTATCGATTCTTTACCGCTGGATCTCTTCATTGGTCCAGCAGTTGTGCACGCCGTGGATGCAGACAGCTACATTACAGCGGAGCATGTAGCTCAAGTGGACCTGGGTGAGGCACCTCGAGTCCTTTTCAAAACAAAGAACTCGCAGCTTCTAAAAAAATCTACCTATGATTCCGATTTCGTCGCTTTTTCAGTCGAAGCGGCGGAGGCCCTGGTGGCTCGCGGCGTCCGATTGGTAGGCCTGGACTATCTCTCCGTGGCTCATGCAGACGAACAGATCCCTGTTCACCGAGCTTTTTTGGACCACGGGGTGGCCCTTCTTGAAGGCGTGGATCTTTCCGAGATCAAACCAGGACGATACGATCTTTTCTGCTTTCCTGTCCGATTGCGCGGGTCAGACGGAGCCCCTTGTCGTGCAATACTACGGGATCCAGTCAGCTGATTATTTACACGTGGTTATTATTTAGTTCAAATTAGCTTAATGGAGGGTACTACCTATGGCTAGAATCAGGCACGTTGCTATAAGAACCATGGACGTTGAAAAGACTACGGCCTTCTATAAAGAGGTCTTTGGTCTGAAGCAAGTCGGCCTAGGCCGTGCCGGGGTTTATCTCTCTGACGGCCATATCAACCTCGCCATTCTAAAGTCCAAGTCGGAAAAGATAGGCGAGACGGGTCCGGTTGGGATTGATCATCTAGGCTTCCAGGTGGAGGACGTCGATAGAACGCTTGCTAAGCTCTGCCAGATGGGAGGGAAGTCCATGACGGACCACGTACCCGTGACCCCCACGGATCCGTCAAACCCTCAGTCTTATTTCGAGATCAAGTGCTCAGGACCCGATGAACAGGAGATCGATATTTCAGGTTCCGGCTGGGTAGGCGCCGATTAACCCAACCCAATTCCACCGATCGATTGTTCAGGCTCTTCTCATAGCCAAGGCGTTGCCGGAAGGGAATTTGGAAAAGGGTGTTAGAATCGTTGAATAGCCCGGTACCTGCAGTCTGGATTGTCCTGCTTCGGGTGACTGTGGGGTTGATCTGGCTTCGTGCAGGGCTCTCAAAAGTTCTCCATCGAGAGTATCTGGAATACGAGGTAAAGTTACGCCGGTTTATTAGTAAGAATCCCATTTCCTGGTATCGCGGATTTCTTGAACGCTGTATGCTTCCCTACAGTCGTCCGGCGGGTTATTTCTTCGTTACAGCCGAGGTCTGTCTAGGGGTATTGCTTACTCTTGGCCTCCTGACCTTACCCGCTGCCCTCATCGGTGCATTCTTTAACCTAAACTTTCGCCTGGCTGCCGGGTGGCAAAGCCCCTCCAACCCTACACTCAACTACTTAATGATTATATGTCAGCTCCTGGTGGCGGCGTCAGACGCTGGGGCCTACCT
>JAZFYO010000082.1:0-2861 GCA_036443615.1 Binatia bacterium
GCGTGAAAACCAAAGTGACAAGGAAGAGGACTTTAAAGCGAAGGCAATTAGCAGCGATATACCAACGGAAACTGTACAAAGAGCATAAACGACTTGGGATTTGTGTTAGGTGCAGCCGGAAAGCAAAAACCGGATTTATATACTGTCGGGTATGCCAGGCAAGGATAAGGGAACAGTGGATGGCAAGACACCCCAAGTTCTGTCCCGAATGTGGAAAATTAATTAGGCCAGAAGAACGGCACGGTGGTAAGAGGTATCATAAGCTGTGCGCTCAGAGGAGAAAGGCTAGAATGTATCCTCAACGGCATAGATTAGCAGTTCTCGCCTATCGGAGAAGACACCGAAAAATGGGTCTATGTTACAGTTGCCCGAGAAAAGTGTTCAAGAGTTGGCTATGCAGGAAACATTACAGGATGGAGCGGGAAAGAAAACATAGGGCTGCAAGCTGAGTAAGGCGGGTCAGTTAGGAGGCACCAATGGGAACAGTAGACAAGCAGGGAGTGGTTACAATGCAGGAGTTAATTGCATCTTCCTTGGCCCAGACAGATGCACTGACCAAGTTCCTCATCGAAAAGGGTCTAATCACCCAGACTGTGTTCATGCAGAAGCTATAGGCGGAGAGGGCGAGCCCCCTCAAGAGGTGTATGGTATGGCAAGCCCTGCCAGGACACGCATTGAAAATGAATCCATGAGAAAGATGGACATGCCTGCAGATGCGCACTATGGCGCTTCCACCCGGCGA
Organism: Binatia bacterium; assembly: GCA_036443615.1. Classification (GTDB taxonomy): domain Bacteria; phylum Desulfobacterota; class Binatia; order UBA9968; family CAXXLF01; genus JACZXR01. The sequence continues at coordinate 743 of JAZFYO010000082.1, forward strand.
GCGATATTCAACTTCCCTATCAGCGACATGAAGCAAATCGGCTCCTTGACGGTCCCTTCTTCCCACGGATAGAATTTTGCCTAGCTGAGAGGACGAAATGCGACGCACCAAGATCATCGCAACCGCCGGTCCTGCCTCCCAATCACCCGAGATGCTGGCTCGGCTGATTGAAGCGGGCGTTGATGTGTTCCGTCTGAACTTTTCCCACGGTAAGACCGAAGATCACGCCCGGGTTTTGGAGCACGTCCACGCAGCTTCCAAACAGGCTGGGCGTTCGGTTGGGATCCTGCAGGATTTGCAGGGCCCTAAGATCCGGCTGGGCGAGTTTTCCGATGGCCAGGTCGAGTTGACCGCTGGCTGCTCGTTCACACTCACCACTGAATCGGTACCTGGTAATTCGACCAGGGCGAGTTGTGACTACGCCCAGCTACCTAAAGAGGTGGAGCCTGGTCACCGGATTCTCATCGACGACGGTCGGGTCGTGCTCAAGGTTGTCAAGACTAAAGACCAAGAGGTTCACTGCGAGGTTGTGGTCGGCGGCCGTGTGTCGGCACGTAAAGGGCTAAACGTTCCCGGGGTGGAACTGTCCATCCCTGCAATGACAGAAAAAGACCTTAGGGACTTGCGTTTTGGCATTTCACTCGGGGTGGACTTCGTGGCCCTCTCCTTCGTCCAGCGCGGTGCTGATGTCGCTGCTTGCCGACGGATCATCGCGGAAGCCGGTACCGACATTCCGGTGATCGCCAAGATCGAAAAGCCGGTCGGCCTCAACAACCTGGAGGAGATCTTGAAGGAGGCGTGGGGAGTCATGGTGGCCCGCGGGGATCTCGGCGTCGAGATGAGCCTGGAGAAGGTGCCTGTCGCCCAGAAGAATATCATCCGGAGGGCGGACTGGCATCGAAAAGTGGTCATCACGGCGACACAAATGCTGGATAGCATGCGGGACAACCCAGAACCCACACGGGCCGAAGCGAGCGATGTGGCCAATGCAATCTTCGACGGAACGGACGCGGTCATGCTGTCGGGCGAGACCGCGATAGGCAAGTACCCAGTGGAGAGTGTCCAGATGATGGATCGCATCTGCGTCGAAGCGGAGCGTGCCCTGGATATTGAGACGGCACCGTGGACTCGCCTTGGAGGCTCGGAAGAGGGCGCACCCTTCAGTGTTGCCATCGCTCAGGGGGCAGCGGCGATTGCCCAGGCCGTGACGGCCGAAGCGGTGGTCGCCTTCACACTTTCCGGCACGACCGCTCTTCACGTGTCGAAGAATCGCTTGCCGACGCCCATTGTTGGCTTCACTCCAATTCCAAAGACATTGCGGCGCCTGGCCTTGCTGCGTGGGGTTATGCCCCAAGCTATGTCGGAGGTCCAAACAGTCGACCAGATGGTTCATGAAGTCGACGCAGCGCTGCAACTGCAGGGTCTGGTGAAGAAGGGGGATGAAGTCGTGATTGTGGCCGGCGCACCTCTCGGGACCGGGCGTCCTACCAACATGATGCTCGTGCATCGTATCGGCGACGTATGAAATTGCGTTCCCATCTAAATCAGCCATGTGAAATCGGCTCGGCCTCCCCTGAAATGCAGAAGCCCAAAGACAAGCCGCCTAGCGAATCCGCCGAGTATTTAGAACGGCAGATTACCCGTTCGGAGGGATGGTTGAAGTAACCCAGGCTAGCTTATTGACTCCATTCCACACGGTGATATAAGCGGCAATAAGTGAATAAGTAAGAGCCTCCCCTATCATTGAGAAGGCTTCAAGTGTGATGTGAGGCCAACGGAGGGGGAAGATGGATTATATTAAGCCAGACGCTCTTTGCGATTAATTCGTAAGGGTGTGCTGGCTTTTTATTTGTCGGAATTTACTGATTCTATTCCAATGGGCATGGAACGGAGAATGAACCAACAAACCAAGGAAATTACAAATTTCGCTTTCAAATCGGCGCTCGTCGTGATTGCAGCCGTAGGACTCGGTTTGTTAATTTTTTACTTTAGCGACAGTCAGGATTTGCTTGCACAATGGCTGCGGAGCCTAACCATGTAATTGGTAAGGAAGCCAGCCGGTTTTGCGATTACCTCCGCAAGGGTGTGCTGGCTTTTTTTATCCAGCGGGGCTCCAAGG
>JAZFYO010000083.1:0-2562 GCA_036443615.1 Binatia bacterium
TGTCTTGTTCACTGATTTCTGATGTTCACTTTTAGTGAACATTGTGGTAGAGTGAACATGCTATGAGCAAGGATATAGACAGGGAAGTTCTTCAGGCGTGTGAAATCCAGTTGCAGGCCCTTCAGCCGGTAAAGAAGGTGGAGTTTAAGCCCCAGATCGCTCGTCTAGAGCGCCGTGGGTTGGATGGCGAAATTGTCCTTCATACTGACATGGGGCGGTTGACCTATTTTTACGAGGTAAAGAAACGCCTAAGTCTGCCTCGACTTGAACATCTGCTTCTACATATGCGCCAATACGCCCGCGAGGCCAAAGCGCGGCCCCTCCTTTTCGCCGACTACGTCCCTCCCCGCTTGGCAGAACGCTTGATCGCGGAAGAAGTGAACTTTGTCGACGGAGCAGGGAACGTTTACGTCCACTGGCCTGGGAAGCTACACATCCATCTCCAGGGAGGGAAACCAAAGTATCTTTGGGAGGCTCGGACAGGACGGCTCACCCAACCAAGCGGCCTCCAGGTCGTCTTTGTCCTGTTGGCCGACCCCCAAGCCGTCTCCATGCCTTATCGAGAACTAGCAGAGGTAGGTGGGGTGGCCCTTGGCTCCGTCGGTTGGATAGTACGTGAACTAAAAGCGAAGGGGTATCTCGAACAGAAAGGCCGTGACGAGTGGATCCTCATCCGAAGGCGAGAGCTACTTGATCTTTGGGTGGGAGGTTACGGAGATCGATTGCGTCGGAAATTTTTGATAGGCCGTTTCCAGCCCCCGGAACGGGATCTAAATCAGACGGTTGGTAAATTCGAAAGTAACGCGGAAGCAGTTGGAATTACCTGGGCGTTGACAGGTGGCTTTGCGGCTGACGTGTTGACGCGCTATTTTCGAGGCGATCAACTCAGCGTTTTTGTATCTGAATGGCGCGCAGAGCTAGTGAGAAAATTGAAGTGGCTTCCATCTGTCCATGGACCGGTTGCAATATTCAGACAATTCTCGCCACTTGTCGTTTTTAAGGGGAAGCAGCCGTTTGACTTTCCGGTTGCTCATCCTCTGCTAGTTTATGCCGAGCTAGTCTATCAGGGCAGAGAGCGTGAGCTAGAGGCTGCGAAGTCCATTTACGACCGGTATCTCACCTTTTTTATCGATGGCAATTGATCCTAAGGCAGTTCCAGCGCTGAAGATCCTTGCACAGATTTTCGCCGAGGAAAACCGGACCTTTGTGCTGATTGGCGCCACGGTTTCTCAAATTGTCGTAAATATACGCCAGGGGGGTGAGTTTAGTGCCCGAACGACGCGTGACATCGATGCCGTGGTGGAGGTGGCCGATTGGGAAGACTTCGAAGCGATGCGCCAACGTCTCTTCAAAGTAGGATTTAAGCCAGGATCAGCCCCCCATGAGCTCTTATTTGGACCGGATGTGTTCTTCGATCTTATACCTTACGGCCCAGGGGTGGTGCAGAACGATCACCTAGAATGGCCGGGGACCGACCGGATCATGAGCACCTTTGGCATGGAGGAGGCCTTTGAATATGCTGAGCACGCCACGGTTGCGTCTGACCTTTCGGTTCGCGTGGTTCCGATCCCCGTACTGGTGCTCTTAAAGATCATATCCTACACAGACCGTCCCGAAGAGCGTGCGCGAGACCTCAGCGACGTGGTGAGATACTTTGAGCACTACGAGGAGGGAGATGGTGAAAGCCGGCGGTTCGAAGTTGGAGAGGTGACAGTGGAGGCTCGCCCGGTCGAGTTTGAGGAGGCTGGTGCATACCTGCTAGGGATTGAGGTGGCAGAACTGGCCAAACCGAAATCGTTGATACCGGTCCGGAAGTTTGTCACGGAATTCTCTGACGAATATGCGAGGCCTATTCTTCAGGTCATGAGGGAGGAGGGACGTATACTCAACAACGAAAGACGGAGGATTGAGATCTTCCGTCTCTTCAAAGTGTTCGCTGCGGGGCTGACTGAGGGAGCCAAATCGTGAGAACACACCGCGGAGTTGGTTGCGGATAGGTTGCGTTTTTAGGTCACGAAAGGGCACGTTTTGCCGCGTCCTGCACACCCAAGTGCTTGAAGTTATTGAATCTATTTAACCTTGCGGAGGATTCGTAATCAGCAGGTCAGGAGTTCAACCCTCCTCGCCGGCTCCAGGAATTTCCGAGACAATTCCTCGATCGAACCGCCCGGTTGCTGCCATGTCTTGCCACTCACGAGTAAAGATTTGACCCCAGTCCCAGTGAAATTGCTATCCTCCGGCAACCGGTTTGCCGCGTCGTGGATCTGGCCACTCACCAAGGGGAGGGCGTTTGGGACTAGCCGATAACCGAGGCCGACGATTGGGGGGAAGGATTCTGGATGGAGTGCGGAAAATGGAGGTAAAACAAATCAGAGATACTCTTGGTATAAATGGGGAATTTTCTTCCGAACAATTTCTGCTATTTCCCGATAGCTGCTTATGGTCTTGCCAATATAGATTTTGTTCTTCCCATCCCTAGCTATCAAAAACACGCCTAGGTCACTCCAGAATGTAGCCCACCAGCTGGGTCTGGAGATTCTTCCGATCTCCTCCCACCTTATC